>JAYSRS010000520.1:0-29485 GCA_043720935.1 Saprospiraceae bacterium | reverse complement strand
CCAGCATCGTAATAGTAAGGCACGGCGGTTTCAACAACCGCGCAACGACTCCATTTCGATTTGTCGCTCGTATATACAATGTTAACATTATTAAGACTGCTCAATGGATTGTTTGCGCGCACTGTTGCGTTACCCGCCGCCATCCAAGCTGGCGTCAAGAATGGCTCGTTTGGCACATCTCTGAAATCGCACAGGCCGTAAGGTACGAACAAATAATTTGGATTAGTTTTACCAAGATTTTGGTTAGGGTCTAACTCAAAATCAGGCTCAAGTAAGACCGTCTTTAAGTAATTGAACACACCTGGAATAGGGAAAGCCAAATCATCAGGAACTGCACCTAACCACAAATTCCCAGTTTTTTTGTAAGTAACCACCGAACCAATTGCCCCATTTGTTTTGTCAACCGTAATGTTTGTCGCCACATCTTTAGCTTGGCCAATGGCAACTGAGAAACCAAATTTTGCAATTACTTGCTCATTCAATTTATCAATCGAACGCTCCGAAACGATAGAATTAGGGTCACCATTGCGTTTCAACACCCACGTTGCTTTGGGGTCAAGTACATCATCGGTCATGTTACCATCGCGCATTTCGAGGGTAAAATCACCATCTAATACTTCAAGTGGGTTATAGATTTTGACGTTGATGGGGCCTAAACCTGGCTTGTAGGTCAATGTCCCATCATACGTACCACTCAGTATTTTCGCCAATGATTCTTCCGTAATGTCAATGTATTTACCGCCATTACCGATACCGTCAAGGCGCGTGATTTGTGGGCCTTCACCGTATTTTGAATTGAGAATTTGGTCAACAATCGGACGAGGCGTTACTTCATAAGGCTTGTTACCACGGTCTTTGTCACCGATGTTTTTCCGACCTTCTACGTAAGGTTCTCTTTGTCCAAGACCTGTAACACCATCAAAAGTCAAGTAATTATTGTAACCATAAGAGATAGCCGAGAAGTAGTACTTCTTATGATTTACCAACTTTTTATTGTCTCCCGTTGCAAAACGGTCTTCTGTAATCTTAAATGTATGCTCAACACCTTTATCAAGACCTGTAATTTGCAAAACAGGTGAATTGATAACGCGGCTTGGGAAGTTAGGATCTACCTCACTTTTCCAATTGTAGAGTTTTGAAACCCCGTTTTGAACGTCCACCTGTGCAACAAGTCGTGCTTTATCAGGATTGTTAAATTCTGATGTTCCAACATCGCCATTCTGCAATTGATAAATTTTATAGCCTTCAAATACATAATTGGTATCTGGATTGGCTCTGCCATTAACGAAAGCTGGAATACGCAAGCCTTTTTCTTTATACAACTCGCCCGCATTGTTCGACGTTGGTGCATTCGACAACACTGCCACAATTTCACGGTTCAATTCTACCCAAGTCACGTCTGGCGCATCGGGGCCGTCAAAAATTTTGAAGCAATTGTCAAACAATGCTTGAGCAATATCGTCCGCTTCTTGAAGGCGTTTGATACTTGGAACTGGATGCTTGACGTCTGGCACCCACGGCACACCGATAATCAATTCATTGATTGCACCTGGTTTCAGAAGCAGTGGCCCTGTGGCTTGAATCGTCCGACGGTCAGCCGTAAGTGGGGCTGGCGTTGGGTAAGTACATGACCAAATATTTGGCCCTGCGGCGTCTGGTGCATCCACATAAGCGTACTTAATGAAACGTGTACTGCCTGGGTTGTAACCTGTGCCACCGTAAGTTAGCGGTGTACCATCTTTCCACTTACCTGTCAAATAATTGTAAAACTCACCTGCTTGTACAGGGTCGCCCATGCCCGCAAGCGGTGCGCCTTGACCAATGAAATAAGTGAAAGACGACATACCCAATTCTTTACCCGTCGCACTTCTCGGCCCTCTAAAATAGTCAATCCCAACGAGTGGAATTTTATCGCAATAAGTCGGTGTACCAGCACACTGACAGCCGTTTGAGCCGTCGAGGGCATCTTGGTTGTAGTAGTACGCTAAACTGCGACTTGTATCGCAACCAATGTAATCATCCAAATAGCAACCCAAATCCGCATCTACGAACATGGCAAAATACATAGAATCAATATCATCTTTGGCGCGATTAATCAATTTGTAGCGTTGGAAAGTCATGTCATTCAATTCGTCTTTGGTTTGATACGCAAAGGCTTGAACTTGAACTTCCATTTGAATTTTATCAGAACGCGTTGAGTTGGTGTGGACATTACCCGCATCGTTGTAAATCCAATACACCATTTCATCAGGATAAACGTCTTTTTCGCAACCCCGAACGTCAATCGTTGGATAATCCCCTAAATCTGGCTCATAGATGTTATTAGAATTTTCATCGTGAAAGCGACCGTATCCTTGCGACGTTTTTGGCAAAACAAAACGGTTCACTTCAAAAAAGAAGCGATTGCCCGAAGCTGGCCAACCTTTAATGGATTCGTGAATTAAACCGTCTGGAATAACGGCTTTTGAAGGGTCGCCGCCTGCCGCAGCAAGTGCAGCTGGCCAATAACGCAACCGCAAAGAGTCAATATCTGCCGCTTTGACGACAAAATGCTTGTCCCAATTGTCGCAAGTTGCTTTGTTCGTTAAACCATTAACGTTGAGTGGGCCAGGCCAAAAGTCTGATTTGCCCGGGCCACCATATAAAGTTGCGGCCAATTTAAGATTGCCGACGGGGTCTTTACCACCGAGCCAAACGCCACCCGCAAAAATGGAACTGACCTCAACAGCACCCGTTCCCGGCTCAACCTTAGGCACGACGTAAACGGCTTCACCCGAACCGTCCCACCACACATCACCGTTGACGCGTAAGGCGGCACGTACATTATTAACGCGTTGGTCATAACGTGAAGAGCCAGTCAAGCAATCAGTACGCAATGACACGGGATTAGACGGGTCTTGAACGACCTTACTCAAAGGGCCTACACGGGCAAATGTCACGGAGGCCATTGCCGTAAAAAAGAGACCAAGCAAGGCTATTTTTCTTTGTAAACTTGTCATCTTTAAATTTTTTTAATTTTTTATTAAGTCAAATCGCTTTTAAGTACCCCCTCAGTATTTTGAGGGTTTTGTTCCTTCTGAATGACAAAAAGCTCTTACGATTAAGTATTTTGAGTTGTGTATAACCCAAAACTTGAAACCTTTTGTCATTCAGAAGGAACAAAACTTAAAAATCAAATACAGCTCCTACAAAAATACGGCGTGGTATGAAGTAAAAATCTGGGTTAATCATCCGCATTAAATAAGAATGGCGGTAAGATTCCAAATCTTCTGGACGCGAATCCTTGAACGTTTCAAGTGTGTTGCGCCCATTGACTGAACTCAAATAACCATCATCTTCTGCCGAACCCGATGCCCGATATACATTAGAAATATTACGTGTATCTAACAAGTTTTGAATCCGCAAGAAAACGTTGAGGTTCAAATTTTTAGCAATTGTAAATGACTTGTCAAAACGTGCATCTATGCTAAACTGCCACGGCAAGCTCGTGCCATTGATTTGACCTTCGATTTGAGAAGCACCAAATTGAGTCGGCAAAGCGCGTTTAGTATATGGACGACCCGAAATAGCGTTGATTTGAACGTTGGCACCCGCATTTTTGAAAATGTCCACGCCGAATAATTTAGGGCCATCATATTTCCCATCATCGTAGCGGTAGTCAAAATTCACTTTGATAGCATGGCGTTCGTCATAACTCAACGGTGACAATGTACGGATATTACCACGGTTGTTCAAACCGCTTTGCGAAGAGGCATCCGAGCCTGTCCCGTTAGCGAATTGCAACACATAGCTGATATTGGCTGAAAAATGGTTCGTCCGACGCAAATCATAAGCGATTGAGAAACCTTTAATTGTGCCAAAATCCACGTTGTCATACGTCTGATATTGCGTTGTTTGCAAAGGTGCTGGCAAATAATTGATATAACGCAACTGCACCATATCTCGCATTTCTTTGTAATAAGCCGACAATTTCAAGGCAGAAGAACCCGTCAACTCTTGTTGAAAACCCACTTCGTAGTCAATCGTGCGTTCTGGCCGCAAATTCGCATTATCTTGCGTATTTTGACCTGCACGTTGGTCAAAGTAGAAATAATCCAAAGCTGTAACTTGATTATTATCAGGACGTTGTGCCAAAATATCATAATGCGCAAAGAAATTGGCTTTCTCTCCAATTGGAAACGAAAACGCCAAACGCGGCATAAATGTCGTTTGTGGACTGTAATCCTTAAACGTGATATTAGGGTCGTAATTTTGCTGCGTGATGGTCGGGAAGGTATCAGACACATACTTAGCAAACGCTTGTGCATTCTGACCAAACAAAGCCACGGGGTCAATCGGTTGACCTTTCGATGTAAACCATTGATCACCTTGGCGGTAGCCCTTGACACTTGATTCTGAATAAACCGCCGCAGGTTTGCCGAAGGTATTAGAATTGATATAGACTTTGTAATCGTCCCCAATACTGCTTGGTTTCTCCTTTTTCAAAACGTTGGCGTAAAAATCTTTCGCCGTCATGATGTCGTAAAGTGAGTATTGGTCTTTCAACACTTTTGTATTGGCGTCGAAACGGTCAACACGTACACCAAGGCTGAAAATCACGTCTTTATAGCGAAATTTGTCTTGAATATATCCCCCAATGTATAAAGGTTGAAGCGGAGCAACGGGGAAAATACGCGTCCCATTGCCGTCTTTTGCCTTGAAAAAGTCGTTAAATGAATACTTCCCAGCCGCTACGCGATTGCCCAAATAGTCGTAACCACGATACGACAAAATCGGATTGCCATTGCGGTCAAGTTGGTCATTAAGTTCACGGGCTGTGAACAATTCAAGTTTCATTTTATTCGGGTCAAGACGGTCAACGTCGGCAAATTCCAAGTAAGGAAGGCCAAACTCCGTGCGGAGTCTCTTGTAGAAACCCAAGTCCGTTTGCGTTTGAATGTCTTTATTTTCAGTTTTTGGATAAATCCCAACCGTTTGGCCGTTAATAATTGTATCCCGAAGCTTGACACCCAAAGTATCTGCGCCAAAACCATTGATATTGCTGTTTTGCAAAGTACCTGCTATGCGCCACAACTCATAAGGCCGCAATTGATAATCGCGGTCAGTCCGTTGCTCATACAAAAAGCCCATCTCGATATTATGCGCTTTGGCCTTTGAGCCGTTTGGCAAAATGTCAAAATTTAAAGTCGCTGTTGCAGTGGCCAACAATTGTTCGTTTTTGTTGTAATTGTCATACACTTGACCAACGTTTTGGTGGAAAGAATAGACATTACGCAAGTTACTCAAATTGAATTGGCTATTGAAAATGCTGATATTGCTGCCAAAAGCGTCCAATTCAAGCGGTTTGCCCGTCGTCAAATCGCGGTTGTAGTTCGCTAAAACAGGGTTCACGTCTGACAATTGATAACCCGTGAAGGCTCTACGGAAACCAAGGTGCTTGAAATCACCCGTCGAGTTTTGCGCGAAAACGGGCGAGTAGTCCGTTTGGAAACTACCAATATAGCCATAATTGAAGAAATTTTTACCATGCGTTGGGTCAGAAGAGTTAAAACCCAACTGCTCATAACCCACTTGCAACTGGTATTGCGCGTTCTCAACCGTCGTACCATCCGATTTTTTGGCCCCCTCAGTATTCGTGCTGCCACCACCGAGTTTGTGCTTGAAACGAACGTTCAAACGGTAGCGGTCGCGTATGTTCGTCGGGTTGTGGTCAGAGTTGAACACTTGCCAGTTGGTAGGTGTTATTTGGTCTTCATTTCTGTAAAGTGCACCCGAAAAAGTCAAATCCATCGCTTTGTTCAAGCGCGCATCAAGTTTACCCGTAAAGTCGTACTGCGTAACGGTATTGCCTGGCCGAATTTTCAAGATGTCGAAATCTTCTTTTTTCAAACGCTCTGCCGAAGCCACCCGTGTTCCCGCACCGATGATGGTGTAAGGGCGCGCTTCGAGTTGCTTCAATACGTCGTCTTTCACCTTATACACATCCGTAGCAGGTGGACTACCATCTAGATTTTTACGGAATTGACCCGCCATACGGAAGCCCAAAACGGTTTCTTTGACATTCGTACCCGTTTTGTCTTTATAGGTACGCGTCAAAATCGGCCCCGAAAAATTGCCTTGCGCGAAGTTTGAACCATAAGGGTCAAGGAATTGCGAACTTTCAACTTCAAGACCGCCCGTAAATTTACGCGCTGGCCCTTTTGTTGAAATCGAGACGATACCGCCCGTCACGTCGCCGTACTTAGCGGCCATACCGCCTGTTACGACTTCCAATTGCTCAATTTCGTTCGCAGGAATCGAATTACCACTCACGCGAATCCCGTCAATGTAGTAGTTCGTGCCATTCGTCCGAGAGCCACGGAAGTTCAAATCACCGTTAGAACTCCGCGACACACCCGCCGAAATCGCGGCAATCGCCGTGATGTCACGCGTAGGTAAGTCCCGAATTTGTTCAGCAGTAATGACCGCCCCTTGCGAAGTTTGGTCTTGCTTGATGAGTGGCACTTTGTAGGACACTACTTGAAACTCTCCAAGTAGCTTACCGTTTTCCACCATCTTAAAATCAAGTGGAATGATACCCGATGTGAGTTTAACATTCGTAACACGCTGTGGTGTCATACCCACCATTGAGCATTCTACGTCGTAGCTGCCTGGGTCAATGTTATTAATACGAAACGCCCCATCAATGTCTGATGTACCGCCCGTTTTCGGGATGCCGTTCCGAATGACGGCGATTGTTGCGAAAGGCAAAGGTTCGCCTTTCTCATCCACAACCTTTCCTGTTAGTGTAACGCCTTGCGCGAGCATAGCCGTCAGACTAATCAATGAAAGAAGTAGGCTTAGTAGTCCTTTTTTTATCATACTTTTTCAAGTTTAGGTAATGACTAAAATTGAATGAAAACCTTGTTATACATTTATATTGGATATTAGATGGTGAGGTAAGTTCTGGGAAAAAGTCGGCAATATTACTAATTTATTAATTTATGTAGGTACTAAAAAGGACAAAATTCAATTTTAGTTAACACAATGAATAGTTTTTTCGACGAAGTGAACACGCATTTAAGCGATTCTAAGGGTCTATTGGTCTGAAACTGCCTAAAATCGTTTAACATTTTCAAACGCCTTTAAGATTTTAAAGCTCGACTACGTTAGCAATTTTTCGAAGCAACACCATTGCCATTCGTTCTTTCGATTCATGCGTCCATCCCGCAATGTGTGGAGAAACTAGGACGTTTGGCAACGAAAATAGTTGCCTGTAATTTGAAATAATTTCTAAATCGACCCCCTCAGTAGTTTGGGCGTTTTGTTCCTTCTGAAGGGCAAAAGAGTTTGGATTTTGAGTTTTAGGTTCAGAATTAGTGGTTTCTGCTTGAAATTTAGCGTCTTGTCGCTTGTCGCTTGTCGCTTGCGGCTTAAAACTTGCAATGATTTTTTCATTTTCAAAAACATCTAATGCCACACCGATGACTTTTTTATTTATCATTGCTTCAATCAAATCTTTCGTTTTCACGACGTTTCCACGAGAAGTGTTCAAAATTATGACATTCTTTTGACAGCCTTTGAAGAAATCGGCGTCGGCAAAATGCTTGGTTTCAGCCGTTAATGGCAGATGAAAACTAATAATATCAGTTTCTCGTTGAATTGTGGCCAAATCCACCGCTTCAATCGTCGAAAATTCGTAATTTAAGCCGTCAAAATCTTCGCCTAATTCCTTAGAAATTGCACTTTCGACCCCCTCAGTATCAAAGCGTGGATAAGCCATTTTTGACGCTTTTGGGAACGGAAATTTATTCAAAAATCCTTCGGGCAAATACTTGTCATACACCAAAATCCGAACGCCTAAACCCAATAATTTAACCGCAAAACTGCTCCCCGTATGTCCAAATCCAATGATGCCAATTGTCCGCCCACGCAATTCAAAACCCCGATTTTTTTCTCGTTGCCAATCAAAATTTTTAACTTCTAAATCGCTGACAATCAAATTATTAGCCAACGACAACAGCATACCAAGCGCGTGTTCACCAACGGCATTTCTATTCCCTTCAGGCGAACTCAAAACGGCCACGCCAAAGGCTTTCGCCGCCTTCAAATCCACGATTTCCATCCCCGAACCAAGCCGCCCGACAAAGCGCAATTTGGGCGCACGAGAAAACATTTCACGGTCAACATTTATCTTTGAATTGACGATTAACCCATCATAATCCGCAATAATTTGTCGTACCTCCGCGTCCGTCGTTTTAGGTACATACGTACACGCGAAACCTGCGGTTTCAAAACCCTTCAAAAGCGAAGGGTGTACATCGTCCGTTATTAAAATTTTCTGTATTGTTTGCTCCATTTTACTTTTCAATTTTAAAAAATAGACCCCCTCAGTATTTTGGCCTAAAATAACGCCGTTTTTATCATTCAGAAAGAATTTCTATTCTCTATATGTTGCCCTAACGAGCGGCGTCCTAACGAGTTTTGTCATTCAGTAGGAATCCCTATTATCTGTGTTGTCGTCGCATGGGTTATCATTGAATAACAAAAACCCATTAGAACAAAGCACGGACAATAGAGATTCCTACTGAATGACAAAACTCGTTAGGACGACGCATACGACGACCATGGATAATAAGGATTTCTGCTGAATGACAAAAAACTAAATCATTGATTATCAATTACTTAACGCCCAATCGTTTCAACCCTTGCAACGCGTTTTCATAATCGCTCCGAAACTCCAACGCCTGTTTATAATTCGCAATTGCGGCGTCTTTATTACCCCGTTTTTCTTCGATAAAACCGCGATAATAGTAGGCTTGATAAAAAGTGACGGACTGTTTTGTAATCAAATCGAAGTGTTGATACGCTTTATCCACGTCATTTTGGTCAAGATAAATCAAACCTAAATTGAACAAGGCACTGTAATAATGCGAATCAATGTTGACCGCTTTTTGATACAAAGCGATGGCGTCGGGCAATTGATTTTGTACTTGATAATAATACGCTTTGCCCATAATCGCGTTTAAGTCAAGAGGATCAATGAGTAACGCATTATCAAAATATTTAAGAGCCAACGGGCTTTTTCGTTTCGTAAACAATTGCCCCAATTCGATAAACGCATCTTTATTGTCCGCATTAAAATCCGCCGCTTTCTGAAAACCATTAATCGCCTTCGCCTCGTCGCCCATTTCCTTGAAAATCATCCCCAACATAAAATACCCTTCGGCATTCTGTGGGTCGCGTTTCAAAATTGTCTCAACTGCACTCCCTGCATAAGCGTATTGTTTTGTTATCAAATACAATTCTGACAACTTAAAAAGCGTCGGAATGCTGTCAGGTGCGAGCGATTTAGCCCGTTCCATAACCGCTACGGCCAAACGTGATTGCTTAGCATCGAGGTAAACATCGGCCAAAAAATGGTGATAACCGATGTTCGTTGAGTCCAAAGTCAAGGCGTATTCCATGTCTTTTATTGCGAAGTCAAAACCGCCAATTTTACTGTTTTCATTGAATAATTGCGCTCTTTTGAAGTAAAATTCGGCACTTTTAGGGTTTTTAAAAATCAAGTCCGTCAACGAATCAATGGGCATATTGCCCGTCTTGGCAAATTGTTGGGGTACTTTTTCGTCCGTATTGCTGCAAGCAAAAACGATTAGCGAGAGCAGCAAAAAAGCAGCGTTTGTCAAATTTTTCATACTTATTTTTTAAAAAATGTACAGGCGACTTCAGTCGCCTGTGTGAAGCGGCAAAAGTACATTTTAGATGCTACGAAAATAAATAAAATGGGCCGCTGATTGGACTGATACAACTGATTTACGCTGATTTCCTTTCATGGTTCAGTAAATATGTAAAAAAAATCAGTGTACATCAGTCGCATCAGTTCAATCAGTGGCCCATTACGTAAGCTACTCCTTAAACATCGGCGGATGCACGTCCTCAAAATCCGTTGCTTCTTGAAAAGCCTTGGCGATAGCCAAAATCAGCGCATCAGCGTACAAATTACCCAAAAACGTGATACTCGTCGGATGATTATTCAAAAAACCATTCGGCATGACGACCGCAGGATGCCCCGTCAAATTCGTAATCGGCAAAATATCGCCCTCAAAACTCGGCATCACGACGCAATCGTACCCCCTCAGTATTTGGTTGATTTCGCCCATCATTTTTGTCCGCAAACGATTTGCGTTGATGTATTCGACGGCAGGAATAAAGCGCGCCGCCCGAAAATAATTGGGCCATGAAAAACGGTTTTGGCTCGTCAAAGCATCGTCCAAATTTGTCCGCGTCAGTTCATCAAACGCTGCCGCCGCCTCGCTCATAAGTACGATACCCATAATACGCGACGGAACAGACGTTTTCCATTCAATCGGAATCAGTTTAACGCCTAGTTTTTCAAGAGCTTCCAACGTGCGCCATTCGTTGCGGTCTTTTTTGATGGAATCAAACAAATTCTTAGGATAGGCTATACGTAACTGACTCAAATTATTAATATTTGCGTAAGAAAATGCCACATTACGCGCCGAGCCATCCCCCACAGTTCCGCTTCGTTCCTCGCGGTTAAAATCGTTCCTCGCAATGACCAATTCCCCATTTATTGCTTCAAAAACAATCGCCGCATCGTAAGCAGAGCGTGTAATCGGCCCAATTTTATCCAAACTCCAACACAAAGTCATTGCCCCTGCCCTATTGACGCGGCCAAAAGTCGGGCGCAAACCCGTTGTTCCGCAACGCGTAGAAGGCGAAACAATCGAGCCTTGCGTCTCTGTCCCAATCGCAAACGGCAGCAATCCCGCCGCAACCGCCGACGCTGAACCCGCCGAAGAACCGCTCGCCCCTTGCGTCAAATCCCAAGGGTTGCGCGTCGTGCCGCCAAACCAAACATCGCCCATAGCCAATGAACCCATAGATAATTTGGCCACTAAAACCGCGCCCGCCGCTTGTAAATGCTGTACAACTGCCGCGTCTTCGGCGAATCGTTGATTCTCAAACGGCTTCGCCCCCCAAGTTGTGAGCGTATTTTTAACGGAAAACAAGTCTTTTACGCCATAAGGAATACCATGCAACAGGCCGCGATATTGACCTTTAGCGATTTCAGCATCCGCCGCCGCCGCTTCTTTCAGCGCAATTTCTTCGGTCAAACTAATGACACAATGTAAAGTATCGCTGTATTTTTTCAACCGTTCGATAAAAAAACGCGTCAAACCCACCGACGATATTTTTTTATTTTTAATTAAACTCGCCAATTGTGGAATCGAATAAAACGCCAAATCAGCCTTATTTTTGGGCATTTCCAAGGATTTCAACGCGGCCCAAACGCTTGGATTTGCCTTTTTTTGAGCCAAAAGCGGTTCATTTACTGAGGGGTCGAAAAACAATGCGGGTGAAAGCGCGTTTTCGATTTTTTGCTTGTGCATAGCCTTGTAAGTCACCAAATAATTTTGGGCTTGACTCATTAGTGAGTCGCGTTCAGCATCGGTGAGTTCGATGTCAATGAGTTTTTCAGCGTTCGCAACCTGGTCTTTTGTCAAGGAATTTTGAGCAAAAAGGGGCATTGCGAAGCAGAAAACGAGGAAAAATGGATAAATTAATTTCATAACGACAAATGTGATAAGTTGAGTAATGGAAATGTAGCACGACCTTAAGGTCGCGCCACAACGTTACAAACATTGCGCCTTCGTAATGTTACTTTACTGCTAAAAAGATAAATTTATTACACATCCATTTTATTTACGCTGTTCGATTCATACAACAAAATTATTATATTTGCACAGCTTTTCCACATAATCGCTCGATGTAGGCCCCCTCAGTATTTTCGGCAGGTTTGTACCTAATTATCAAAACAAAAGCTGTTTTTGCGATTTAACTACGGGTAAGATAATAATGAGCTTTGCAAGCACCTTTATTAATGCTAAAAAGAGAGATACAGCGCGTAATAAATTTGTATTGCGCGCTGAATATCCTTTTTTAGAACTAAAAACAACCATTAAAGCAACTTTATGCCCAATAAACAGTATATAAACAAAACTTTATTCTTCAATTCAAAAATCACCGAACCATGCGCTATTCTTTCTTAATTTTACTCGTTTTGCCGTCTTTTTTTGGAAAAATGACGGCTCAATCCAACACCTTTATCGTCCTTAACGCTAGTACAGTTGATTCACTTTACTATGCGACCGATACAAATTCGGTTTTTCAGTGGGGCAAAGTTCCCGCCAAGGATTTGGCGATGAAGACTTATGCACTCGACACGTCTGCCGAGGCAGTTGTCTTATTCGATGCAGGTTTTATTGAAGCAAGTTCGTCGTTTTTGGGTGGTTTTTCGTCAACTTTTAGCCGTTACAAACGCATAAAAATCTTGAAAAAATCGGCTTTTTCGACCGTTGGCGACATCAAAATCCGTTATCGGTCGGGGGAATCTATCGGCAATTTGCGTAAATTAGAAGCGCAAGTTATTCAGCCCGACGGAACGATTCGGAAATTGGTGGACTCTACTGATTTTTTTATCGAACAGAATACTAAAACGCACCGTACCGCTAAATTTGCTTTTCCCAACCTCCAAGAAGGCTCAATTATCGAGTATCGCTATCAAGTAGTTCAATATAACAACGTTTTTACCCTAACAGATTGGTATTTTCAAGAAGATATACCCGTTCGGCACAGCGAATTGTTCTTGGCTTTACCCGAAACGCATGAGTATCAATTTTTATGTCAAGGCGAGAAATATCCGAAATTGACTAAGCTACAAGACAGCACGCATTTGACTTTTTTCAGATATTCGATGGCCAACGACCAAACAACGCGTTTTTCGATGGACTCTATTCCCGCCATGAAAAAGGAAAATTACGTGACGACAATGGACAATTACCGTAGCCGCATCCGTTTTCAGTTGAGCCGTTATATGAGGTCGAATGGTAAATTAGAAGATGTATTGGACTCATGGGAAAACCTTGCGGACGGACTGACAAAACACCCGTTTTTGGGCGAACAGTACCTTAAAAAAAGCAATTACAAGTCGGTCTGGAAAGCGGTCAAAAAAGAATTGAGTGATACAATGAGCGTTGACATAAAAATAAAAACAATATATAACTACTTGGCTAAGAACGTTGCATGGATTGATGATGATTTTAGTGCCTTCGCTGATGGGGAGTTGGATGAGGCTTTCAAAAAACGTAAAGCCAATAGCGCGGAACTCAATTTGATGCTCATTGCCTGTCTGCGCGAGGTGGATGTTCAAGCTGTTCCGATGCTCCTAAGCACCCGTGATAATGGGACGCCTGTGCCGAGTTATCCGATTTTGAGGCAGTTCAACCACCTTATTTGTTTAACCGAATCCACCGACCCGCCGCTTTTACTTGACGTTGGAACTGTGCATCGGCCTATGGGTCTCATCCGTACGAGTTCGCTCAACGGGCAAGGCTGGCTTTTACAAGGCAAAACCTCACGTTGGGTGGATATTTTGCCCCCCCTCAGTACGCAGATGCTGTCAGCCACTTTCACGCTCACCGAAAATGGCAGTTTGAAAGGCTCGATGATTCGACAACATACGGGTTATAGTGCTGTAAATGAATTGTTAAAAAATCAAGATGACGAAAAAGATGAGCATTTACGCAAGGAATTGGCCACCGATTTTACGGGCATTATCATTGACAGCATCAAAATAAAAGGAAAAGACAACCACAAAGCCAATTTAAAACAAGCCATTTATTGCACAATTGAAAACGCTGCAGTCGTGGCAAATGACTTAATTTACTTGAAACCGACGCTAAAAACCGAGTTTGACCAAAGTCCGTTTAAGCTAGCCGAACGCAATTATCCAGTCGAATTCCCGTACCCGATACGCGACGAATTTATCATGAAGCTGACCTTACCCGACAATTACGAAGTGGAAGAATTGCCGCAATCCGTTTCCGCAGTTTTGGGCAACAAAGGCGGTAAATTTGAATATTCTGCTACAAAATCGGAGAATACCATCCTTTTGAGCGTGAAAATTGACATTAAACAATTGATTTTTGACGTTAAAGATTATGGTTTGGTAAAGGCTTTTTTCAATCAAATTGCGGCGAAGCAAGCGGAGCAAATCGTTTTGAGGAAAAAGAAAACGTAATTAAATAGGTCGAAAAGTTTAAGCAACGACTTGGTACTGAGGGGCCGCGCACAAAGGTTTAAGATGACCAACAAGCAAAAATTGGCTTGAAATAAAGGTGTACCATTTCATTTTGCAAAATACTAATACTCAACCTATTGCACCTCGAAATTTGAAATCTTGACATTTGAAATTCATTGGTGGCATGATTTTTAAATTAATCAAGTTAATTATCGTCAAATGATGTTACCAAATGCGAAAAAAAAGGTCTGATACTGAGGGGGCGTCTGATAAGACGGTCTTTAAACTATTTTCGCTAAAATCCGTTTAAAAAAGTGATAAAAAGTTTAAAAATATTACTTTTGCACCCGATTTGACCAAAGTTGTCAGATTACGCTCGTAAAACATTGATAATCAAACGGATATAAAAAAAAGCTGTTAGCGCATGAGAACAAAACTCTCGTATTTTAATTTCGAATTAGATAAAAAGCACATCGCTCAATATCCTTCGCCGAACCGCGACGAAAGCCGCTTGATGGTTTTGCACCGCGACACGGGCAAAATCGAACATAAGATTTTTAAAGACACCATTAACTACTTCAACGATGGTGATGTGATGGTTTTCAATAACACTAAAGTTTTCCCTGCGCGCTTGTTCGGCAAAAAGGAAAAAACAGGTTCGGTTATCGAAGTCTTTTTACTCCGCGAACTCAACCACGAAGCCCGCTTGTGGGACGTTTTGGTTGACCCTGCGCGTAAAATCCGCGTTGGCAACAAATTATATTTTGAAGATGCCAAAGGCAACGACGTTTTAGTGGCCGAAGTTGTTGATAACACGACTTCACGCGGACGTACAATCCGCTTCTTATACGATGGTACGGAAGACGAATTCCAACGCGATTTAGGCTTTTTAGGCACAACGCCCTTGCCAAAATACATCGGTCGTGAGCCTGACGAAACGGATAAAGAACGCTACCAAACGGTTTTTGCTAAGGAAATCGGGGCCGTTGCAGCACCGACGGCGGGTCTGCATTTCAGCCGCGAATTGATGAAACGGATGGAAATCAAAGGAATGAATTTTGCGGAAGTCACTTTGCACATCGGCCTCGGCACGTTCCGTCAGATTGATGTTGAAGATTTGTCGAAGCACAAAATGGAAGCTGAATATTTCCGCATCCGCGAAGAAGCTATCAAGGTTGTCAATACGGCAAAAGAAGGTGAACACCGCGTTTGTGCAGTCGGAACAACGGCTATGCGAACGATGGAATCAGCCGTAACAGCGACAAATTTGTTGCGCGCTGCGGAAGGTTGGACCAATAAATTCATCTTCCCGCCTTACGATTTCCACGTGGCTGATTCGATGATTACGAACTTTCATTTGCCAAAATCAAGCCTTTTGATTATGGTTTGTGCATTTGGTGGCTACGAATTGGTTATGGAAGCCTATCAGCAAGCCATGAAAGAAGATTACCGTTTTTATAGCTACGGCGACGCGATGTTAATTCTATAAAAATTTTAAATTCCAAATTTCAAGATGCATTCTTGTAATTTATTGATAATCAATTTATTACACTTTTACGACTTCATGTCTCGCAATGATTTTTGAAATCTTGAAATCTTGAAATCTGAAATTTGAAATCTAAAATTAGGTTTTATCAGACAGATGTCGTTATACTTGCGAATCCATTGGCGCGAAAGCGTTGAGAAGATAATTTAAGTTTTTAATGTTGTTTTTTAGTCAAAGAAGCGGGTTCTTTTGAACTTCGCTTTTTTGATTTTTTGGATTTTCTCACAGAGTTTGCGGAGGGCTTTTGTTTTTTTGAATAATTGTTTCTCACGGAGTTCACAGAAAACACAGAGTTTTTTATACCTTATTATTGAGGCAAAGGTTGGCATGAAATTGTAGATGCCTTAGTTTTTAGTTTTTAGTTTTTAGTTTTTAGTTTTTAGTTTTTAGTTTTTAGTTCTTAGTTTTTAGTTCTTAGTTCTTAGTTCTGAATTTTTAATTTTTAATTCAAAAAACTACCCCCTCAGTATTTTGGTCAATTAAAGGGGAATTTTACATTTGCCCCGTGAAAGTTTGAAGTTTAAACTTTGACGTTTGAAGTCACACGGCTTCCAAACATCAAAGCCTAAAATTTGGCTTTTGAAGGTACACACCTTCAAACTTCAAGCTTCAAACTTTAAACTTTAAAGTTTCAAACCCTTCTTTCGTAATTAAAAAATGCTTTAGAATATGTACTGGACGCTTGAATTAGCATCGTATCTCGAAGACGCCCCTTGGCCCGCAACCCGCGACGAACTTATTGACTATTGTATCCGTTCGGGTTCGCCTCTTGAAGTAATTGAAAATCTCCAAATGCTCGACGAAGAAAACGAGATGTATGAAGGAATTGAAGACATCTGGCCCGATTATCCGCGCAAAGATGACTTTTTCTTCAATGAAGATGAGTATTAATCGCCGCTTCAACAGGGCAAAACAAAAGCCTCGCGTACAATTGTGCGCGAGGCTTTTTCCATTTCCGATGCGTTGACAGGGAACTTTATGGCGTTATTTGCGCTTTGGGGGTTGCTTCACACAGAGTTAACGGAGAACACAGAGTTTTACAATGAAATTGCGGAAAATTCCCTTCGGGAATGAGTAACAAATTAGAAATGCGATATTTAAGCCAATAATGCTGTAAAATAGCACCTTAAAATTTTTCATTTTTTAAATAAACTTTATATGAGACAATTAGCCAGTATTCAACGCATCCGCGCCTTAGAGCCGATTCCCGATGCCGATGCCATCCTCAAAGCGACCGTTTTGGGCTGGCAATTAGTGGTCAAAAAAGGCGAATTTCAAGTGGGCGATTTGTGCGTCTATTGCGAAATTGACTGCTTGATGCCCGACCGCCCCGAATTTGAGTTTTTGCGACCCCGAGCCATGCGGATTCGGACGATTCGGTTGCGCGGTCAAATTTCGCAAGGTTTGTGCTTACCACTCTTGATTTTGCCCGAAAACACGCCCATTACTGAGGGGACCGATGTGACCGAAATTTTGGCCATTACAAAATATGAGCCGCCGATGCCAGCGAGTTTAGCAGGCTTAGCCAAGGGCTTTTTCCCGTCGTTTATCCCAAAAACAGACGAAACCCGCGTTCAAGTCCTACAAGATGTATTGGATAAATACGTCGGCATGACGTGTTTTGTCACCGAAAAAATGGATGGCTCGAGCGTGACTTATTTCTTGAAAGACGGCAACTTTGGCGTTTGCAGCCGCAGTTTAGAGCTTTTAGAATCTACTGAAAATTCTTTATGGGCGTTTGCGCGAGCGAATGACATTGAAAACAAATTGAAAGCGTTAGGCCGAAATATCGCTTTGCAAGGCGAAATTATTGGCGAAGGCATCCAATCCAATAAGTACAAATTGCGTGGCCAAACGGTGACATTTTTCAATGTTTTTGACATTGATGCCTTTAAATACGTTGATTTTCAAGAATTTACGGACGTAATTAAAACACTAGATTTGACAACTGTTCCAATTTTAGAAACAGATTATATCTTGACAAATGACATCCCAACGCTCGTTGCAAAATCTATCGGTAAGTCCGTTTTGAAAAATGATACGCACCGCGAAGGCATTGTTATTCGCCCGTTGAACGAACTACGCGACCGCGACGGGCGGGTGAGTTTTAAGTCTATCAATCCCGATTTTTTGTTAAAATTTCAAGATTGATATTAGACTTCATGGGCCACTGATTGAGCTGATGCGACTGATTTTCACTGATTTTTAGTTTCCTTCTGAATGACAAAAAAAATCAGTGCAAATCAGTCGCATCAGTCCAATCAGTGTGCCATGATGTCTAAAAGAAAAGCATCCTCTTCTATACCTTGAAAAAATAAATTTCGTTTGAAGTGTTTACAATTTTCTCAAATAGAAACGGTTAAATTTATGAAAAAACTACGCTACGCTTGGCTATTAATTGCAATACCAACGCTTCTTTTTTCTCAAAATTATACGACAAAAAAAACGGCAACGGGAAAGGCAAAAGACGCTTTCACGGCGGCTATGCGCTTGAAAATGACCGACAATACTGAGGGGGTACTCAAAGAATTGGCAACGGCTTTGAAGGCTGACCCGACGTTTATTGACGCTCAAATTCAAGAAGCTGCGGCGTTTTACAAGCTCCAAAAATTGGCCGAAGCCGAAATATCTTTTGAAAAAGTGGAAAAAATTGACCCTAACTATGAGCCTGAAGTCTTATTTTCGTTGGGTAATATCGAGGTCAAACAAGAGAAATTTGCAGAAGCAGCCGACCATTATGCGCAATACTTGGCGTCTGTAAAAATCAGCAACGAAGGGCGATTTAAGGCAGAAAAACCTGCAAGAGACGCCCGTTTTGCTTCGATTGCCTTAAAAAATCCTGTTCCTTTCGAGCCAAAACTGATGGGCGAGTCCGTCAATACCGCTCAATATTCGGAGTATTTACCGACTGTCACCGCCGATGGCGAGACCATGATTTTTACACGCTTGTTTGCGCGGCAAGAAGATTTTTTTCAATCAAAAAAAATAAATGGTGCTTGGGAAAAAGCTGTCCCCCTCGATGAACTCAACACTGACAACAGCGAAGGCGCGCAGGTTGTGAGTGCGGACGGAAATTTGCTGTTATTCGCGGCTAAAGACCGTACCGACGGTTTAGGCAGTTTTGATATTTATTTCTCAAAAAAAATCAAAGACAAGTGGTCGTCCGCCAAGCCTTTTACAGCCATAAATACGATATTTTGGGAGTCGCAACCTTCGATTTCTGCCGATGGTCGGACGATTTATTTTGCCTCGAATCGGCCAAACGGTTTAGGTGGAATCGATATATGGTATGTTCAATTCGAGAAGCAAGAATGGTCGGAAGCGCGGAATCTAGGTGCACCCATCAATACAAAATGGGACGACCAAACGCCATTCATACACGCCGACAATGCAACCTTATTTTTCACTTCCGAAGGCCACGCGGGTATGGGTGGAAAAGACTTGTTTTTATGTCGGAAATTGACTGACTCTACTTGGAATACGCCTGAAAATTTAGGTTTTCCAATAAATACGAAAGAAAATGAAGGCACTTTAGCAGTCGCTTTGGATGGGAAATTAGCCTATTTTGGCCGTGCCAACAAGGCTGATTTATACGATATTTACACATTTGAACTCTACGAAAAAATCCGCCCCGCGCCTGTCACCTACGTCCGTGCAACCGTTCGAGATGCGGCTGATAAGACACCCCTCAGTAATTCAAGGCTTGAATTTGTGGATTTAGCTTCGCAAAAAAATGTAGCAATTTCACAGACTGACGAGGCGGGTGGCTTTTTAACATGCTTACCTTTTGGCAAAAATTACGCACTCAATGTGAGTAGAAAAGATTATGTGTTTCAGTCCGAAAATTTCAATTTATCTGAATCCGCGACGCTTAATCAGCCGTTTATTTTAGACATTTTTCTTCAAAAATTGGCTCAAAAACCTCAAAATACTGAGGGGGGTACAAAACCACCAATGCCTTCTAAAATTGACGAAACGAAGCCCATTATCTTGAAAAATGTCTTTTTTGAGACTAATAAAGCTGATTTACGCAAAGAATCTCGCGTCGAATTGAACAAATTGCGACTTTTATTGACCGAAAATCCGAATATGAAAATCGAAATCAGTGGCCACACCGACAACGTAGGTTCAGACGCCGACAACCTCTCATTGTCAGAAAAACGCGCCAAAGCCGTCCGCGATTTCTTAATTCAAAACGGCATTGCAACGGAAAGATTGACCTACAAAGGCTACGGAAAAATGCAGCCCGTTAACTTAAACGACACGGAAGTAGGTAGGGCAGCGAACAGAAGAACGGCATTTTTGATTTTGAACCGCTAATAAAAAACGTATTTTGAACAAGTAAAATAAAAAAGCCATTTCTCGATTTTTACATCGAAAAATGGCTTTTTGCTTTTTTAAAGACCTATTTTTTAATCAAGCGAACATTTTTGCCTTAATTTTCAAGACATACGCAACAGACACTTCATAAGTATCTGCAATCTGTTCGACAGTGAGTATGTCTTTTCTCAAAGACTTTTCGATGCCAAGGATGACGCCTTCTTGCCTGCCTTTTTCCCTGCCTTCTTGCCTGCCTTTTTCCCTGCCTTCTTCTCTGCCTTTTTCCCTGCCTTCTTGCCTGCCTTCTTCTCTCCCTTCTTCTCTCCCTTGTTGTTTGGCAAGCTCTTTTCCGTAGGCGATGGCATTCTCTGAATCTCGTTTCGCATTACGACCCATAAGATAGGACACGTAATCCATCGGATCCATTTTGTTGACCTTAGTCACTGTGAGTGCTTTCATAAAAATAACGTCGTTAAAAATTTCAGGAATACGGTCTAAGCTCTCCAAATTTTTCAAGAAATAGCACCATTTATCAAAACGCGTTTTGAGTTGATGCGGCTTCTTCTTGAAAAAAGGGAGTTGCAGATACCTAACATTCAATTTATCCGACAATTCAATTCCGTGTTTGTCTTTCAACGTAAACTCTCTGACGAATTGTCGCTTACCCCAACGGGCGGTATCAGTATCATACTCAAAGTCTAAAATACCGATAAAATAGACCGTTTTGAGGTCATATTGCCATTTCCTACCTTTACGACCTTGCTTGACGATAGCAGTTGAGCCGTAAAAAATGGAGCGGTTGGCGAAGTATTTTTGAAGGGCTTTCTGCATTTCAATGATAAAATACTCCCCTGAAAACGCTTTACAGTGAATATCATAAATGATAATGCGTTCGTCAGCCGTGTCGGGATGCTGTTCCCGTTGCTTAAAACTCAAATCGGTGATTTGATGGTAAGCGGGCATCATTGAATTGAGAAAATCAATCAGCAAATCTTTATTTGCTTCTTCGCCAAATAATTTGTGAAAGCCAAAATCGCTCGTCGGGTCAATGTAAAGCGGCGATCTGGGTTGGGCAGCCTTTCGTATAGTCATTTTTTGTAAGCCTTTCTCGGGTTACGTTTGTTTTTTCTATGAAGAAATAAAAAATAGGTGACAAAGCTAAACGTTTTTTTTCAAACAAACAAATTTTTCAAGGATTTCAAATAAAAATCTGATGTTACGCAATGGGCCACTGATTGGAGGGATACAATTGATTTACACATGATTTTTTCTATAAGCGTTTCCTTTAAAAAAGATTTTTTTTTAAATCAGTCATATCCCTAAAATCAGTGTGCCATTTTAGCCACTTGCGTAACATGAGTAAGAATGTTTTTCATAAAATTTACTTTAGAAAATTAGTAAAATTGGCGAAATAGCCAACAAGAAAATAGAAAAAGCGCAAAAAAAACAATAATTGGCACTAAAAAAAGGAAAAAAAGAACGTCCCTAAATTTAGAATTTGAAATTTAAAATCTTCGCTATCTTGCGCCAAAATTGTGTCATAAATTTTATAAAATACTGATTATCAGAAACTTAGAACAGAACGTCTTTCCATGATTTCTACAGAAAAACTTTACCAAATTTTTAAAAAATACCCGTCTGTAACGACCGATACCCGCCAAATTACTGAGGGGTCTATTTTTTTCGCGCTCAAAGGCGAAACTTTTGACGGCAACACTTTTGCCGAACGTGCGCTCGAACTCGGGGCGGCTTTTGCGGTGATTGACAATCTTGATTTTCAAAAAAATGACCGAATGTGTCTTGTTGAAGACGTTTTGACGGCTTTGCAGGACTTGGCGCGGCATCATCGGCGGCAATTTGACATTCCGTTTATTGCAATTACGGGGTCGAACGGCAAAACGACGACGAAGGAATTGGTTGCAGCGGTGATGAACACACGTTATAATACGCTCTTTACTCGGGGAAATTTTAACAACCACATCGGCGTCCCGTTGACGCTGCTGCAAGTGACCGAGGACCACGAGGCGGCAATTATCGAAATGGGGGCGAACCATCAAGGCGAAATTGATTTGTTATGCAGGATTTGTGAGCCAACGCATGGCCTAATTACAAATATTGGCAAGGCACATTTGGAAGGTTTTGGCGGCATCGAAGGCGTCAAAAAAGGAAAATCTGAAATGTATCGTTGGCTTGCGGCCCACAACGGCACGGCGTTTATCAATGAGGATGAAGCGTTTTTATCGGGTCTTGCGCCCTTGAATCTGCGTAAAATTGGCTATCGGCGTTCCGACAATCCGTTGAAACAGACCCCTCAGTATGAAGCCCGTTTAGACAGCGTTGACCCATTTTTGAACCTTAGTGTTTTGAACAAAAAAGGCGATTTATTGTCCATTCATACGCAAATTGTAGGGATTTACAATTTTAACAATATTCTTACAGCCATTGCTGTTGGTAAATATTTCAAGGCTTCGGCGGCTAAAATTCAAAAAGCGATTGCTGATTTTGTGCCAGAAATGAACCGTTCGCAGGTCGTGAAATATGGCGAAGCTACCTTGATTTTAGATGCTTACAACGCCAATCCATCATCTATGCGTCAAGCACTTTTGAACCTTGCGGCGATGCCTCAACTTAAAAAAGTAGCGATTATCGGCGACATGCGCGAACTTGGCGAAGAAAGCACGGTAGAGCATACCGAAATTTTAAATTTAGCTAAATCATTGAATTTCAACCAGTTAGTCACAGTTGGCAATGATTTTGGACGGATGCAAAACCTTGGAAATGACCCAACTACTGAGGGGGTACATTTCCCCACAAATGCGGAAGCGAAAGTTTTTTTCCAGAAACAAGCGTTCGATGCGGACACTTGTATTTTGATAAAAGGCTCGCGCGGCATGAAGTTGGAAGTGTTGACCAATTAAAACCATAGCCGACCCGCCGCCCAATTGACCGACGTTTGCGCGATTTGCAATTCTGCTTGCAATTTAGCCAATTTTATTTGGGCTTCAATAAGTTTTACTTCGCGGCTGTTAACCAAAAATAAGGAGCTTTCGCCGAGTTGAAAACGGCTATTTTCCAAGGCCAGTAATCGTCTGTAATTATCAACAGTTTTAGTGTATAACTCTAACTGTATCAATAAGTTATCTACTTCATTGAAGGCTAAACGTAATTTATTTTGCAACTCTAACGCTTTTTGGTCGCGCAACAAATTGGTGTTTTCTATCTTAATTTTGCTTAATTCCAAATCCCCACGTTCCGCTCTGAAAAGGGTTGACGTGCTAAACGAAATCCCCCATTTGTAGTTATCGGTAAACAATGGGTTAAAAGCCAAGGCATTGCCCAAAACGTTGTAATTCAGGTTCAATTTAGGTTTCAATTTCTCTCTTTTCAGCTGTTGATCCACGTTCAATTGTGCTATTTTTGCCGCATACATCGTCAAAAACGGATGTGTTTCACCCACCGTTTGTAGCAAAATAAGCCGATTTTGAGGCCCCTCAGTAATCGACGGCGTTTTATTCAAATTTTCAGCCACCAAAGTTTCTGAAAACGGCAAAGGCTTGCTTTGATTGTTCCACAGAAAATTAGCGAGTTTTAGATTGGCTTCCTGTACATCCAAAGTGGCTTCGTTAAGCTGCACTTGTCGGTCTTGCACCTGAATAAAACTCTCCAAAGTATCCATCGCCATACGGTCGCCTTGTACAAAAGCGATTTTTGTTGCCGAAAAACGGACTTCAGCTAATCGCAATGCCTCTTGAAAAATGCGTCGATTTTCGACTAAAAACGCCCATTTCCAATAAATTTGACTGGCTGAAAACGCCAAATCATTCAATAAAACGGTGCGTTCGCTAGCATTTAACTGCTGCGATTGACGGGCTTTAAACAAATTGCCTCGGCGGTCGTCAATCATAAAACCTTGTAAAATCGGGACTGAAACCCCAATCAACCCCTGCCCTGCCGACGGTGTTGACTCACTAGGATTGATAAAATTTCCACCTACGTAACTATACGACGTTTTAGCTTCGACACCATACCAAGTCGGCACTTTCAAACCGCCTTCACCAACATTGAAATATGTTTTTTTGTTAAAAAATTTCTGTTCAAAATCACCATACAATTTAGGGTCGAAGCCGCCTTTTGCCGTCAACAATTCGGCTTGAGCCGTTCGCGTAAGCAAATTGGCCTGTTTTACTGAAGGATGATTGTCGGCGACTAATTGCAAGAAATTCTGCAAAGTCAATACGGAATCCTTCATTGGCATTTGCGCTTTACCTACATATAAATAACTGATTGTCAATAAAATAGGTAAAAATACTTTTTTAGCATTCATAATTTCAATAGCTTAGATTTGATGGTTTTAGATTTTAATAATTTGTCAAGTCTCACAAAATTTACACATCTTCACTTGTCTGAAAATCCTTTATATGAACTATAACACAACAACTAACTGCGCCGCAAAGATAAACAGTAAGTTGAAACCCCTAATTAAGTCAAAAAATTTTGCTTAAATGAGCCATTACAAAACGTCTCGTTTTAGACCTACAAAAAAAACTGTCGCTATAATTTTGTTAATAGATATTTTATAATCTTGTTTTTTCGATTTTTTCAAGGCTTTATTTATAATTTTGCGCCGCGTTTTAATAATTTCAAATTCAGATTCCAAATTTCAAAGGTGAGGATTAAAAATTTGGTGCATATCTTACTAAAACACACTTACCTTCAAATTCAAGCCTCGGATTGGGTGCAGCAACTCAAAACACGTCACCCAAAACGCAAAACTTGAAAAATACTGAGGGGGTCTATTTTTAAAAAACTTGAAATTTTTTCTAATTATGGCGATAATGATTACTGATGATTGCATCAATTGCGGGGCCTGCGAACCAGAATGCCCGAATAATGCGATTTATGAAGGCGGTGTTGAGTGGGCGATTAACGACGGCTCGACCGTTGCAGGGGCATACACACTCACGGGCGGAAAAATTGTGGATGCGGCAGATAAAATAATGCCTATATCTGACGATTTTTACTACATCGTTCCCGATAAATGTACGGAGTGCGTCGGCTTTCACGAAGAGCCACAATGTGCTGCCGTTTGCCCCGTTGACTGCTGCGTACCCGACCCCGAACACGTCGAAACGGAGGCGGTTTTGTTGGATAGAAAAGCGCGTTTACATTTATAATAATTGAGCCACCGATTGGGCTAATTTAACAGATTTTTACTGATTTTTATTCCTTCTGAATGACAAAAAAATTAGTAAAAATTAGTAAAAATTAGTGAAAATTAGTGAAGATTAGTAAAAATTAGTAAAATCAATTGAATCAGTGGGTCAATCATATCTGAAAAAATGGAAGATTGGGAATTAGATTTTGAATGGTTACGCATCCGACACCTCGTACAAGAGGCGACAAAACGCGACGCATTGCCCGACTTGAACGGCGTTTTATTGATGATTGGCGTTCAAGAATTGGGGCATTGGCGGGTGTTTACGAAGGAAGAAAAACAGGATTTGATGCACATTGCCGTCTGTCGTTTGTTGAGTTATGACGGCGTTTATGAGTTTGTCGGCCTCGATACTGAGGGGTGGCCACATTATCGCCTCGTTCACAAACCCGAGATTCGTGGCGAAAATGGGCAAGAGCGGCTGCTTAAAGAGAAAGCCGTTCAGTATTTCAAACAGATGGACGACGAACGCTAAACGATGTTGAATGTCGGATTTGAGATTTCGGAAAGCAATAAGCTGATTGGCCTAAAACGTTCGGGGAACTTTGAAAGTTCCCCGAACGTAGTGCCGAATCTCGAGCGCGTCATTAGTAGGAGGTACGACGAAGCAATCTTCAACTTTCACAGTTGATTTTAAGCTAAAATTGATACTTTTTCTATTGAAATTCTGCTGAAACACTAGAGATTGCTTTGTCGTAGCTCCTCGCAATGACAAATCGCTTGTTCAAAAATAGTAGGTAAGCTAATAAATTCACACTCTTTAGATTTTTTTAAAGAAGATTTTTTAATAAAAAAGTCTAATTTCAGACGCGAAAAACTATCTTTGCGGTCGCTTTTGAAAAATGACGAAACAAGAGACGAAAATGAGTGTTTTGAAGCAATATACGCTCCCGATTCAGGGTTTAAAAAATGGCCTACATCACTACAAATTTGATGTAGATGCCGATTTTTTTACGCATTTTGAAGGCTCGCCGATTCAAAACGGGCGATTCGATTTAACGGTTGAACTCGACAAACGCGATTCGTTTTTTGAATTGCGTTTTGATTTCGAAGGCGTGACAGAAACGGAGTGCGACCGTTGTACAGCAGCGATTAATTTGCCCTTTGGCGGTTCTGAAAAATTAGTCGTCAAACGGACGCAGGAAGACATTGAAGAAGACGTGGACATTGTGTTTTTATCACCTGATGCTCATGAATTTAACATCGCACAATACGTTTACGAATTTATTTGCCTTTCAATGCCGTTCAATAAAATCTACGATTGCGACAACGACAACCCGAAACCTTGTGATACAAAAATTTTGGCACTCTTGGGATTTTTAGATGCCCCCTCAGTACCAGAAGAAAAAAACGATAAAAAAAATCCGTTTGACGGATTGAAAAATATGTTTAGTGAAAACTAATTTTTTGAATGATGAGTTATGAGTGATAAATGATGAATTTAATGCAACGTTAAAATCACTCAACATCTCTTAATAAATCAATTTAACAATTTAGTGTCATTAAAATAATTACAGTTTTTTAGATTTGATAAAACATTGTTATGTTTTGAATTTAAAATCTAAATAATTGTAATTCAATCAATTATAAATAAAAAAAATAGGTGGAGATGAATGTTTGAATGGTTAATAAATTCATCATTTTCCCTTCATAATTCATCATTAAAATTAAAAATTTCGAGCCATGCCAAATCCTCGTAACAGACATTCACGTCAACGCACACGTACACGTCGCGCACATGACGGCCTTACATTGCCGACATTGACGAACTGCAAGACAACAGGTGAAGTTCACCTTCGCCACCGTGCTTACAAGCACGAAGGTAGCCTTTATTACAAAGGTGTCATGATCGTGAAAGCGAAAGAAGTCGCTACGACGGAAGATTAATTTTCGACGTAACGCCTTGATTGTCAAAGACATAAAGCACCCGTTAGACTGTTAAAAGTCAACGGGCTTTTTTGTTTTGATGTGCGTTTAGAACACGTTTTGAACATAAAATACTGAGGGGGTGTTTAGATTTTAGATTAGCTTAATTTTGCAAAAAATAATTTAAAATGGAATCTTTAAATATCGAAAAATCCGCGATTTATACCCAAATGAATGGGTTTTAATAGGAAATCCCGTAATGAATACGAACGATGTTGATGTCCTCAAAGGCATTCCGTTGTATCACAGTCAAGATAAACGAGAGGTTTGTCACCTCGGTAAACCGACGACAAAAGGGTACAATATGATAACTTTGATTTATACGGGCGAACCGCAACGTATTCGTCGAATAGGTATTTTTAATTCACCTAATTTTACGATGTTAAACAACGTTACCTTACTTCCGTTCGTTTAGACTCTGATTTTTTGAAAAAATACACGTTATTAAATAAGAAAAAACTATTTTTGCGGCTCTTATGGAAAATATGAAATTGAAAATACAACTATTTGGCTTTTTAGCCGTCGTGATGTTGGGTTCATGTAAAAATGAATACGAAAAATTGCGTTCATCGGGCGATGTGAAATTGCTAACAACTAAAAGCCTTCAATATTACGAACGCGGAGAATGGTCTAAGGCGCAGTCTCTTTTTGAACTCATTATGCCGAGCCTTAAAGGGCAAGCACAATTGGAAGAAATTTCGTATAAATACGCTTACACGCATTACAATTTGCAAAGCTATTTGTCGGCAAATTTTTATTTCAAAAACTTTGCGAACACGTTTAGCAATTCGACGTTTCGAGAAGATGCGGAATTTCAAGCGGCTTTTTCGGAATACAAGCAGTCGCCGTCGTTTCGACTTGACCAAGAAAGTTCGTTGAAAGCGATTGAAGGTTTTCAATATTTTGCGAACAACTTTCCCGAAAGCAAACGCGTTAAAGAATGCAATAAATTGATTGACGAATTGCGCGCTAAAATGCAACGCAAAGGCTTTGATGAAGGCGTTTTGTACTACGAATTGCAAGAATATCAAGCGTCAATCACCGTTTTTGACAATTTGATTAAGGATTTTCCAGATATTGCGGACATTGAGCAAATCCGTTTTTTGATTCTCAAAGCGCAATATTCATTGGCAGCGAATTCGGTTTACGAAAAACAAGCGGAACGTTACAAACTCGTTGTTGAAAAATATAAAGATTTTAACGATAAATTTCCTAAAAGCAAATACAGAAGTACGGCTGAAACCTATTTAAAAAATGCCCAAAATCGGTTAATAAACCTTGCGGTGAAATAGATGTCAAACGTCATTGCGAGGCACTAAGCAATCAAATTTCAAGATAGACGAGACGTTCGGGGAACTTTCAAAGTTCTCCGAACGTAAATAAATTCCTAAGATAAAAAAATTGAGTCATGTCAGATATCAAAACTAAAGTTCAGGGCGTTGACCCGAACATTCAAGCACGTAACATCGGTGCGATTATCAAATCAACGAACAATATTTATGAGTCGTTGAGCATCATCACGCGGCGTTCAAAGCAATTGTCAATTGATTTGAAATACGAACTCAATCAAAAACTCCAAGAGTTTACGATTAACACGGACACAATCGAGGAGATTCAAGAAAACAAAGAACAAATCGAAATCTCGAAGTTCTACGAACGCTTGCCAAACCCCTCAGTAATCGCCCTCGAGGAGTTCCTAAAAGGCGACATTCACTACCGCTATGGCGCGCAACCGCAGCCGCCTGTGGAAGATAAAAAGAAAAGTGAATTGAGACGCGATAAGCAATAATTTTCTAAATGACTGATTATCAATCAGTTGAAGCGTAAAGCTATTTGATTTATTGGCTTCCTATTTCTACGTTTTTTTTAACAAGAAAGCCCGACGTTTCAACGCGTCGGGCTTTTTTGTTAAACGCCTGTTTGGAAAGGCTTTTGCCGTTGAGTGTCTTGTTTTATGCCTTACTTTTTAAAGAAAAACATAGACTTAACGCCCCTTTGAAGCCGTTAAAAAGACTTGAATCTACACAAATTAGGTTAGATTTGAGGGATTTTTTTAGCTTTGCGGCGTTTTGCGAGGACTAATCCCCTTTTTTTGATACCCCTCAGTATTTTGGGGATTTAGCTCAGTCTTTGGCAGAATCTTTCAATCTTTTTAAGACGCGCTTCAGCTAAATAAATTTAGGCAGAATCTTAGGAGGATTGAAGAAATTTTCCTAATATGTATTCCATCTAAAAATTGCTTTTTTTTTGTTTAAACTATTGATAATTAAATTTTTACACGGATGAAATTAAGTATTAGGAATGCGAAATAAATAAAAGCGTATTTTCATACACACTGTTTTTCGCTGCGCGAAAAAGGCGTGCGTGGAGAAAATCTATCGGAGGCAGCTTG
>JAYSRS010000519.1:0-9666 GCA_043720935.1 Saprospiraceae bacterium | reverse complement strand
GAAAATCTATCAAAAAAAGGGTATAAATCATTTAGAAATGTATTCAAAAAAAAGGGGGAACATTCAAAAAGGCGGCTTAACAAGCCAGTTTCAAACCCGCGTTAGGTTGATAATCAATAACTTACGACATTTCTAAATTCTAAAAATATATAAAACGCACTACTGAGGGGTATTTGAGCAATTAAAAGCCTTGCAACCGACTCTGTTTGCAAGGCTTTTGAACTTAGGAACGGCATTTTAAGCAGGGTCAATGTGATGCAAAAGTTTAAAATGCGTCATTGAAGAATATTTAATTTTATGCTGCAATTAGTTGAAAATCAATTATTTGTAAATTTTTAATTTTTTCCCAATTTCCACTACCTTAGCAGCATGAGTAATGAACCTAACGTAAATAACGAACTCGAAAACCTCACGGAGGAGCAGCGCAACGTCATTCATTCGTTGCGGTCGTCGCGGGTTATTTTGCCGATTCTGCTTGGATTGGGCGCCGTCGCATGGCTGGTTTTACGCAATTTTGATGCATCAAAACTGCGCGATATTAATTGGTCAGCCTCTACTTTTTTGTGGATTTTGGCGGCGATCGTCTTACTAATTCTCCGCTACTTGGCGTTTTCAGCGCGGATGTGGATTCTCGCGCAAGGCCATTTCAGTTTCAGAAAATGTGTGGAACTGATAATGATATTTGAATTTAGCTTATGTATAACGCCAACAACCTTAGGCGGTTCTGCCGTTTCTTTGTTCGTTTTGACCCAAGAAAAACTGTCCGCAGCACGCACAACGACGATTGTTTTGTATAAAGTCGTTTTAGATACGCTGTTTTTCGTTGGCACTTTTCCTTTGCTATTTATGATAAATGGGGCGAAAATTATTCGCCCACACATGGAGAGTTTGTTTGATTTCAATTGGGAATCACGTATTTTTTTTATTTCATACATCGGGATGATTTGCTACGGCTTGTTCATTTTTTATGGCCTGTTTATCAATCCCAAAGTGATGAAAAACGTCTTGGTTGGGGCGACAAAATTACCATTTTTGAAACGATTTAATGTCGCAATGACCAAACTCGGCGACGAAATTATTCTCGCCTCTGCCGAAATGCGGAACATTGGCAAACGGCAACACATCGCTGCTTTTGTCGCAACGTGGGTGGCGTGGACGTGCAAGTTTTTGCTTATTTCGGCCTTGATTTATGGTATTGACCGACCAAATATTGATTTTACGAGGGAAGTTTTACTCTATTCACGCCTTCAATCCATGTTTATTATCATGGCTTTTTCGCCGACGCCAGGTGGTGCAGGCTTTGCCGAAGGGCTTTTCTATCCGTTTTTATCCGATTTTATTTCCAATTTTGAAGTTGCCACGGTGATTGCTTTGATTTGGCGATTGATGTCGTATTACGCTATTTTAGCTATTGGTGCGGTCGTTGTACCGAATTGGATTCGCCGCGTTTTTATGGTAAATTTGAAAGAAAAAAAGGAAAACGCTAAAGGGAATGATGAATAATGAATGTATGACCCCTCAGTAAAAAAGCCATTTCGAGTTAATCGAAATGGCTTTTTTACTGAGGGGCATACATTCATCATTTATCATTCATACTTCATCATTACCTTAAACGACTTTCGTCAACACCTCAACGATTGTGAAATAATCATCACTTGTTAAGGCGTAAATGCTGTTTTTACCGTCGCGGCGGACTTCCACAACATCTTGATTTTTCAGAATGCGCAGATGGTGTGAGGCCACGGCTTGGTCAATGCGGAGTTGGTCAAAAATTTCAGTCACGGTCATTTGCTTGTTGCGGTGTAACAAGTCAATAATGCAAATCCGAATCGGATGGGCGATGGAGCGGAGTTTTTCCGTCCCGTTATTTAAAAAACTTTCGCTGAAATGCGTCTTTATCATTGTCTTTATATTAGGCCAATATATATAGATGTATGGGTACAAAATTACTCACGATTCTAACAATACTTTGGTATTAATGTTGCATTTTTTAAGAAAATAACGTATAATTGCTTTGAAATTCGCTTTTTTCTTTTTCCAAAACGAAAGTAGTACATTGTTTTTAATCAGCAAAATATATAGAAAACTAAATCTTTTGATAGACTAAAAAAGCCGCTTTGTTAGTTCACGGGGCGGCTTTTTGATAGGCTATTCCACGCTTGTGCATCATAAAATTCGGATGGTAAAAACGAGTACTTTCAGCGTTTCTTCACCCTTTGCATTTGCTTTTTCTTCGCTATAAAAAATACGATAATCTATTGGCTTTTGTCCATCTCTTACGAGGTCTTTTAGCGAAAAAGTAATGGGGTTGAACGTGCCTTTGCCGAGGGCTTTTTGCACCAAAACGTCCTTACCATTTTCTACGTACAAAAAGGTTTTGCAGCTATAGCAAGGCACATTTTTGCTTGGTTTTATGGTAATTGAGTCCGTTACTTTGATTTTTTGACCATTGTACGTCAAGGCTGCGGGATGTGCTTCATCGGCCATTTTGATGCGCTCATCATTGAAATAGATGTGGAAATAATCCGTTGTGTCGGCTTTTACGATGTAGGAAAAACCGATGAAAAGAAGCAGTGTCAGCGCAATTTTTTTCATTTAAAAAAGATGTTAAATTTTAGAAAAAGTAGTGTAATTATGAAAAAGCCCCGCTTACGTGTAGGCGAGGCTTTTTAGGTTGTAAAGTAGTTATAAAAATTAAAGAAGCAAGTAATGTGAACGTTTTATCTTGATAGAAAAAACGAACTAAATTGTGCCAATTCCTCTAATTCTTGCTGTACAAAGCGATTAAACAGGCGTTCTCCGACTTGTTCCCGCAGGGCAGAAATGCCCACATCTATCAGACGAAGCCCCGTTTGAGTAAGGAAAATATTATCAAAACTAAGCCCTGGCATATCCGATGGGCGGCGTAAATCACGATGAACGAACCCATTTTTATGCAATTTATGCAATTCATCTTCAAAAACATCTAACCATAACTCACGCCGTTCGTATTCATAAGCCCTAAAATCCATTGGATAGAGTCGTTCCATGACCAAAACTTCGGCCTCGTCGTTTAGTTCGTCGAGCCGAATAAAGCGAACAAGTAAGTCATTTATCTTATTGGCATATTGCAATTTTAATGCTTCCGAACCAATGTCTGAGCGCGTATCACCCGTGAAAATTTTGCCTACTTCGGTTTCCGAAAGTGCAATAACTGTATTGTTTGCACCCGAGGAAAGGGTACGAGGATAGCGTTTTTTCATATAAAAAAGCGTGTTTTTAAATCATTGAAAACCCAAAAGTACGAAAAAACATAAATATTGTAGGAAAAAATGCCCAATTTTAGCTTTAAACCTAAAATTGGGCATTTGAAATCTTGAAATTTGAAATGCCAAATCAAACAACCACATTCACCATGCGGTCTTTGATGACAATGACTTTTTTGATGTCTTTGCCTTCCGTCCATTTTGTTACGACTTCCAAAGCACGCACCACTTTTTCCACCTCTTCTACCGTCGCATCAGCGGCAAAAACGTATTCTGCACGGCGTTTGCCATTGATAGAAATAGGGTAGGTGAAGGCACTTTCTTTCAAGTATTCGTCGTTGTGAACAGGGTAAACGGCGTCAAATACTGAGGGGGTCTCTCCGAGGATTGACCACAATTCTTCCGCAATAAATGGCGCAAACGGTGCGACTAAAACAATCAATTCTTTTAAAATCAATGGTTTATGGCATTTAATCGTTTTTAATTCGTTGACACAAATCATAAACGCTGCAACCGACGTGTTGAAGCTAAAACGCTCCATGTCTTCATTGACTTTTTTGATACAGGCGTGCAAGATTTTCAATTCATCTGCCGTCGGGTCACCTTCGGCAACGAGTTTTTTACCTGTGTTTAAATCAAAAAACAAGCTCCACAACTTACGTAAAAAACCTGAAACGCCCGTGATGCCCGTCGTACTCCACGGTTTAGAATCTTCCAAAGGCCCCAAAAACATTTCGTACATACGGAAGCAATCCGCACCGTATTTGGCCACTACATCATCAGGATTGACGACATTCATGGTACGTTTTGACATTTTCTCTACTTCTGGCGTCAAAGTGCAAAAGAATCTGCCTTGTTCATCTTTATCCCAATCAATATGCCCCCCCTCAGTATTTGAGTCAATGCCTTCAAAACGGTTGTCTTCTGTTGCCATTTTGAGGTAAACATCGTGGTACAAACGGTCTTTTTCATCCGCCAAAGTAACATTGACAAACAAACGACGGCCTGTATTCAAGTTCAAATACAGCGTTCGCCCTTGAATCATCCCTTGATTAATCAATTTTTTGGCGTATTCCGTTTTTGGTACAAGCCCCAAATCGTACATAAACAGATTCCAAAAACGCGAATATAACAAATGTCCTACAGCGTGTTCCGTCCCGCCGATGTACAAATCCACTTGTTGCCAATAATCAACGGCTTTTTTGTCGGCGAATAGGGAGGGGTTCGCCGAATCCATGTAGCGATAAAAATACCAACTCGACCCCGCCCAACCTGGCATTGTGGACAATTCGTAGTCATATTCTTCTTTTGTCTCCCCATTTTTGGGGTGATATTTCCAATTTTCGGCACGGCCCAACGGCGGTTCACCCGTTTCGGTCGGCAAATATTTCTCAATTTCGGGCAAAATCAAGGGCAATTCCGATTCTTCAATCAAATAAGGCACGCCGTCTTTCCAATAAGCGGGAACAGGCTCGCCCCAATACCGTTGCCGACTGAACACGGCGTTGCGGAGGCGGTACTGAATTTTGCCTTTACCCAAGCCTTTTTCTTCAAGGCCATTTATCAAGGCCGTTGTTGCTTCTTTGTAACCTAAACCATTGATAAAGTCAGAATTTATATATATGCCTTCTTTTGTATTGTCGGCTGCCGTTTCGATGTCTTTCTGTCCATTCAAAACGGGAACAATCGGCAAATTGTATTGTTTTGCGAAATTCCAATCACGCTGATCACCCGACGGAACGGCCATAACCGCCCCCGTTCCATAACCCGCCAAAACGTAATCGGCGATGTAAATCGGAATTTTTGCGTTATTAAACGGATTCAAACAGTATGCGCCCGTGAATGCACCCGACACTTTTTTCGTTTCCATACGGTCAACTTCCGAGCGCGATGCGGCCCATTGTTGATAGGCTTCGACTTCGGCTTTTTGCTCTTTCGTTGTCAAATCGGCCACGTAGGCGTGTTCGGGAGCTAAAACCATGAACGTTACGCCAAAAATCGTATCAACCCGCGTCGTAAACACTTCGATAGCTGCTCCCCCTTCGGGGGTCGGGGGGCTTAACGGAAATTTTACGGACGCCCCTTGCGAGCGGCCAATCCAATTCCGTTGTTGTTCTTTCAAAGAATCCGACCAATCCACGTCGTTCAAACCATCAATCAAACGGTCTGCGTAAGCCGTAATCCGCATGGCCCATTGCTTCATCAATTTGCGTTCGACGGGATAACCACCGCGTTCCGATACGCCGTCTTTCACTTCGTCGTTCGACAAAACAGTGCCTAAACGCGGACACCAATTGACAAAACTTTCTTCGGGAAACGTCAAACGGTATTTCAACAAGAGTAATTGCTGTTCTTTTTCGCTCATTTTGTTCCAAACCTCCGAAGATACTGAGGGGGTATTTTCATCGCAAGCGGCGTTGATTTTGGCATTGCCTTCGGTTGCCAAAATAGCTTCTAAGTCCTTGATAGCCAACGCTTTATTGGCCGTCTTATCGTAATAGCTGTTGAACAATTGCATGAAAATCCATTGCGTCCATTTGTAATACGACGGCTCGGAGGTCTGTACTTCACGCGACCAATCGAATGAAAAACCGATGTTGTCCAACTGCTCACGGTAGCGACTGATATTATTTTTAGTTGTAATGGCAGGATGCGTTCCTGTCTGAATCGCGTATTGCTCGGCAGGCAAGCCAAAGGAATCATACCCCATCGGATTCAAGACATTGTAGCCTTTGAGCCGCTTGAAACGGGCATAAATATCGGTCGCAATGTAGCCAAGCGGATGCCCGACGTGCAAGCCCGCACCCGATGGATAAGGGAACATATTGAGGATATAAAACTTGGGCTTCGTACCGCCGTTTTCGACCTTATACGTTTGATTCTCCCCCCAATACGCTTTCCATTTTTGTTCGATGTGATTCGGATTGTACTCCATAAGTTAATGATGCGTTATGCTGCTTCTTTCCTCGCAGTTGATGATAAATGATGAATTATTTGACATTTTGCTACAACGGCTTTATCTGCAAATTCTCACGGATTAACACCGATTTTAATTTTTTTTAGATGAATATACGTCCTACAATTGACTAAATTCGTGTTAATCTGTGCAATCGGTGGATAAACTATTTAACCGTTTTAAAATTTCGCGCAAAAGTATATTTTTTATGCTAAAAGGTAAGGCATTTTGTTTGGTTTAGGCGTTTTACTCCAATTTTATGGCCAATTTCAAGCGTTAACGATTTATTTTTGTATTTTTGTGTTCTAAAACAGTTATAACAAATGGGATATAGTAACTTCAATAAAATAAGTCAAGTGACAAATCGCTTTGGTTTAGAGCATGAATTAGGTGATCTTTTTTATAAAATCAAGCCCGTAAAACCGAGCCGTTGGCTACGAGAAAGCCTTGCTATTGCCTTGGAAATGCCTCTGACAAATGAAAAAGTAAAGGCTGAAAAGCTCATTTCGCCCGTTTTAAGCGAAGTGGCGCATGCTTATAAAACGCAATTGACGCTTTTTTCGGGCGAGGAATTGATGGTTGATTCAAGTAAGGATTTGTCGGGAGCGTGTGATTTCTTTTTTGCCTTGCATCCGCCAAAAGTCGAGATGGAAGCACCGATTGTAAGCCTTGCGGAATCAAAAGACGAAGATATGGAGTGGGGTGTTGCTCAATGTGCAGGTCAAATGTACGGGGCGTATGTTTTTAATGAGCGCAAAAACCGTACTGTACCTGTTATTTACGGTTGTGCAACGACGGGTGTTGAATGGAAGTTTTTGAAATTTGAAAATGGCATTTTTACTATTGATCGTAAATCCTTGACAACGATTCCCGAAATATTGGGCGCGTGGCATATTGTAATTCAAACATATTTGTAAGGAAATACTGAGGGGTATAAAAATCACAAACGCTTGATTGTCAACACGATAGTCAAGCGTTTTTCTGTTAAAAAGACAAAAATACTGAGGGGCCTATTTTTTTGATTATTTTTTTGAAAACCAAGGAAAACCAAATAAAAAACTTCTTCGTAAGTGTTGATGAAGCGTTTAAATACGGATGGCATACCACTATACATGGCCCACTGATTAAACAGACTGGACTGATTTACACTGATTTACACTGATTTACACTGATTTTTAGTTGCCTTCTGAATGACAAAAAAATCAGCCTAAATCAGTTGTATCGGTCAAATCTGCGGCCTATGTACAGTAGCATGTACGGATGGTTTTAAAACTATTTAAAGGATTGATTTTAAACTTATTGCACTTTGAAATCTGAAATTCCCTTAACGCACTATTTTCTAATTTTATCAATCATAAAAAAACGTTTACGAATGAAAAATTCATTTACAATGCCCGCATTGTGGACAGCCGTTCTCATGCTTTTAATGAGCGTTTCGGCGCAATCACAAACTATTTACGGCCTTACAACGGATGGTAAAATCGCCACTTTCAACGCTACAACACCTAGCATGGTCACAAGCACCCCCTCAGTATCGGGCGTCAAAACGGGGCAAACGCTCATCGGTTTGGACGTTAGACCTGCAACGGGTGAATTGTTTGCCCTTGGTTTTGACGTTTCAAACGACTCGGCAACGGTTTACACATTGAATCCTACGACGGGTGTTGCGACCGCAAAAGCGATGTCTGTAAAATTGATAGGCATGGGCGCAACGATTGGTTTTGACTTCAATCCGACCGTTGACCGCATCCGCGTGGTCAGCAAAACGGGCAAAAGTTACCGTTTAAATCCGATTAATGGCGCACTTGCCGCAACGGACAGCACAATTCGTTACGCTGCTATGGACGTAAATACGGGTAAAACGGCAGGTGTCACGGCTTCTGCCTACACGAACAGCTACATCGGTGCGACAGGGACGGCTTTGTACAATTATGACGAAACGCAAAAAGTCATTGTCCTACAAAATCCGCCAAATGATGGCATTTTGAACACGCAACCCGCGCTTTCGGGCATCGGCGCAACGTCAATTATTTCAGATTTAGACATTTATACAAACCCGATAACCTACGCGTCAACCGTTTTTGCGACCGTCAGAACGGGGACAGCGGACTCATTGTTTACCCTCGTTTTGGCGACGGGTGCGCTTACGCGACTCGGTGCAATCGGTGCATCTGTAACGGATATTGCCGTGGCGATTGACCGCACAATGCCCGCTTTGCAAGGCAATTTGGCCTACGGATTGAGCTTTACGGCGGGTAATTCGGCGTTCAATTTGTTGCGTTTTGACGTTAAAAACCCGTCGTTTATTCGTGCGTCAACCGTCATTACGGGCTTAAAAATGGGTCAAATGCTCGCGGGCATGGACATTCGTCCGCAAGACAATCAAATTTACGCGCTCGGTTATCGCGCAACGGATTCAGTGGCAACGATTTACACATTAAACGATACAACATCTGCTTTGTCGGTTTATACAGGAGCAGATTCGTTCAAAATAGCCCTCGGCACGGCGCAAGTACCTTTCGATTTTAATCCTGCGGCCAACCGTTTGCGGATTATGAGTGCGTCGAACCGTCAGAATTATCGTTTGAATTTGACCGTTAATCCGATTACAGTCACCGTTGATACGGCTTTGACGTTTAGGTCGGATGACCCAAATTTCAACAAAATGCCCAACGTTATTGCAGGTGCTTACACGCGTTCTTTCAACGGCACGACGGCCACGCAATTGTTTGATATTGAATCGGGAAATAATGCGTTGGCCCTTCAAAACTCCGCAAACGGCGGCTTTTTGACCACAACGGGTGCGCTCGGTTTGACGCTTGACCTGAACGATTTATCAGCAGATTTAGATATGTATTCAACGGTGTTTCCGATGGCTGATTCAGCGTTTTTAGCCGCAAACATCATGGGTTCGGGCGGTTTTGATAACCTGTATTCTGTTAATTTGACGAATGGTTCAACAACGCTCATCGGGCGCATCGGCAACGGGATTGCGGTGAGAAATATCGCCGTCAGATTGGCCAATATTAGAACGGCAACGGCTGATTTGACGCCGATATTGAAAGCTATTTTGTCGCCAAATCCAACGTCAAATGCCGTAAATATTGCGTTTAGCAATGACTTTACGGGCAAAGTCAATGTTCAAATTGCCGACATTCGCGGCGCAATTATGATGCAAAAAACGTTTGAAAAAGTTGGTTCAGACTTCCAAACAACACTTGATGTGAATACCTTGACACATGGCACTTATCTCGTCCGTATCTTGACGGATAAAGAGGTAGCCATCAAAAAAATGGTTAAAATGTAAAGAAGAATTTTTCTTGTTATAAAGCCGCCTCGACTGTTGTTGAGGCGGCTTTTTTTTGATTTTTTTTCGGAATCATCGGTTATTTATCGCAACGTAAACTTGACGCGGGTTTGAAACTGGCTTGTTAAGCCGCCTTTTTGAATGTTCCCCCTTTTTTT
>JAYSRS010000518.1:0-3391 GCA_043720935.1 Saprospiraceae bacterium | reverse complement strand
ATGTCCGAAAAAGCGCAGGATACATGGTATTGATGTGGTGATTTCGGAAAAGACGGGATGGTTTGTAGGTAGAATTATGAATGATAGGCATAGATAATTGACTAAATTTAATAAAGAATTGGTTGAAAACGGCTGCAAAATTAAAAGGTTCTTTGAATATTTTTGTAAAATGTAGTACCCCTCAGTATTTTTGATAAAAAAGCAAAAGCCCGACCCTAATTAAACGGTCGAGCTTTTTTCTATACACGTAGTTTGTTTTTTCTTAACTCTTTACATTTAAAATTGCAAAACGCGAATTTGAATAAAATCATTGGCCAAACCCAAGGTGGCCAATTCTTTTTTAACTTCGACAGCTTTTCGATTCGCTGCGGCAAGGTCGTTGAAAACGTCACCATAATATACGCAATAGCCGCGTGTTGTGGCGTTTGATGTGCAAGTCAACGAAATGGCGTTGCCTGTCAAATCTTCCACTTTCAACAAGTCAATGCGGCGTCTTGCTTCGTCGAACGAGCCGTAAACATGGTCTTGAACGACGTATTTTGTGCCCCGCATATCAATTCGCGCACAATCATAAGTCAAATAACCGTCGCTCAATGTATAAACGTAGAGACCAACGTTAGCGTTTGCTTCACTCGTTCTTGGCGGATTGCTAATTGCCGAAGCTGTCGGTTCGTAAGGCTGCACTTTATTGTTCACTTTTTCCGCATCTTCGGGATTGTATAAGCCGCCGACGGGTTCGGGGTCTCTATTGTTTGCCCGACGAAGGAGTGAATCTTGATAACTTTTTTCGTCGGTCACGTAATCAATAGGCCGCAAAGTCCAAGAGCGATAAAAAAGGCCGCTCATTAGCATCAAAGCAAAAACCGACATCGCCAATTGACGTAGGAAAGGCTGTTGAAAACGGGCTAAATTACTTGGTGAAAGACGATTTATGTTAGAAAACGGGTCAGATACTGAGGGGGTCTCTGCGAATTTCAAAGTGTGGCGTTTTCGACCAAAAACCTCTTCACGAGCGGGTGTAATCAGCAAATTCACGTGTTCATCGGCGTCAACTGTTACCAAACCAAAGCCATTTTTAACGCATTGGTCGCGCAACTCGGCGAAATGCACTTCGGTTGTGTTGTCGAAAACGTCTTTACCCAAAGCGACCCATTGCTCATCGGCGTGGTATTGTTTGAACTGTTCGATGGCGTATATATAACGGTAGCGTTCGGACGAGCGAAAAAACATTTGATAAGCAACAATACCTAAAAACGCCAAAACCAAAGGTAAAACGAAGCTGAACAACCAGCCGACGCGGTTCAAATCCCATAAATTGGTAAACCAGAATACCGCCATTAAAAGCGTCGCTAAAATCGTCCCCACGGCAATAGCGTCCCAAATCAATTGTTTTTGCTGCAACGTAAACCGCACCTCTGCCCCACTTGCCGCTGATGTGGCTTCAAAAGTGGCCACGAAGGGTTTACCATTTTCTTTCGGAAACGTCAAATATCCATCGACGATGACGCCTGACGGATGTATCATATCGTAGCTGATGGTGGTTTCACCAGCCCGAGGACGAAATTTGTAATACGTTTTCATAAACGTCAACGTCGCCCGTTTAATCGTATCTTCACTGAGATGTTCCAAAATGTGATATTTAAGTAGCTGTTGTAAAGGCTATGTTGAACTATTATGGTTTTCTCTTAGAATATTTACTAAGCAGCTGTAGAATTTTGGAAAAGAATTAGAATGTGTATGCTTAAAGAATTAGATTAGTATGCTTGAAATATTAGAATTGAATGCTTTATGAAATAGGAGTTTCCCAAATCAAGTCCGAAAAGTAAGCCGTAGGTTTGGTTTATTCAACAAAAAGGAGAATAAAAAACCATTTTAGTTAAATATTTTTCAAAGACAATAAACATATTTTGTTAAAAATGCAAGCGAATTGCGTCACTCAATCAAGGACTGGGCAGCTAAAGTAGCCTGTACTGATATAAATTAAAAATCTTAATCGTCTCCATAGCTTCTTTAACATCGTGAACGCGTAAAATTTTCGCCCCGCCTATAAGTGCCAACATATTGGCCGCCGTCGTACCATTCAAAGCAGTTTCGGGCGTTATGTCTAAGCCTTTCCAAATCATTGTTTTACGACTCAAACCTACGAGAATTGGGCAACCAAGGATTTTAAACACCGATAATTTACGAAGCAATTCATAATTTTGTTCCAACGTTTTACCAAACCCGAAACCCGCATCCACTACAATATCTTTCACACCAAGGCCCCTCAGTATCCCGACCTTTTCGATGAGAAAATCGAGAATTTCGAGCGTCACATCTTCGTACTTTGCGGATTGCTGCATGGTCTTTGGCACAGCCTTCATGTGCATCAAAATATAGGGCGTGCCAAGTTCTGCAACCGTCGAGAATAGGGCATCGTCGAGGCTACCTGCGGAAATATCGTTGACAATCGACGCACCTGCTTCCACAGCCGCCCGTGCAACGCTCGCCCGAATGGTATCAACCGAAATAATCGCCTTCGGAAATGCCTTCACAACAGCTTTAATAGCGGGTAAAACGCGGCGCATTTCTTCGGCTTCGGCGATAACCGCCGCCCCGGGACGGCTTGACATGCCGCCAATATCCAAAATAGCGGCTCCCTCAGTAATCATCCGTTCGGCACAGGTCAAAATCGCTTTTTCATCTTCTAAACGGCTACCCGCAAAGAAAGAATCAGGCGTCGTGTTCAAGACACCCATGACTATTGGCGACATCAAATCAAGCAAAGTGCCGCGACAATTGAGGGTAGTTTGTTCGTAGAGCATAAAAAATAACGCTAAATGTGGTCTAAAACACCTAATTAATAATTTTTAGTTTTTATTTCTGAAAATTAGAAAGCCTCTGAAATGTATAAATAGCCCCCTCCATGCTCCTACACATGGCCCACTAATTAAACAGATTGGACTAATTTACACTGATTTTTCTTATTATTTCCTAGAAAAATCAACGTAAATCAGTTGTATCAGTCAAATCTGTGGCCCATGTACAGTAGCATGAGTCCCCTCAGTACGTTGGTACTAAATCGCTCAAAACAAACACTTTACAACAGCTAGGGCGCGGTAAAGATAGCATTGTACCCTGTTTATTCTGAACATAGACACGCGTTATTTTAAATATAACCGCTCGTTACTCTGACTGAGGCTCTACTTATTTTGATAGAGGTTTTGCTAATTCAGAGAGTGCATAACCCTAACTCATTTTTTTAATACAAAAAAATAGGCTGCTTGCTTTTACCTTTGCGCGTGAGTGAAGACGTAAGGAATGCGAAATAAATAAAAGCGTATTTTCATACACACTGTTTTTCGCTGCGCGAAAAAGGCGTGCGTGGAGAAAATCTATCGGAGGCAGCTTG
>JAYSRS010000517.1:0-9688 GCA_043720935.1 Saprospiraceae bacterium | reverse complement strand
AAATGGTGTTTTTGCGGCAAAAGATTTAGGAAATTTTGCAAATTTCCTAAATCTGACACTCCCTCAGTATTTTGCGACATAAAGCCGATAATTCCGTTTTTTAATCAGGCACGTTTGCGGGATTCAACAAATCGTAGAACTGATTGAGTTTTGGCAAAATGATAATCCGTGTGCGGCGATTTGTTGACCGACCTTCGGGCGTGTCATTTGTCGCAAGGGTGTTAAATTCACCACGCCCCGCCGCGATTAAGCGATTTGGGTCAATTTTAAACGTTTTTTGCAAGACACGCACCACTGAAGTTGCGCGTTTGACGCTCAAATCCCAGTTATCGTCAAAACAGATTTTACTAATCGGCTGATTGTCGGTATAACCTTCTACCATTACTTCCAAATCGGGTCTTGATTCCACGATTTTAGCGATTTTACCCAACACTTCATTCGCTTTTGTGGTAATGTTTGCACTGCCACTTGTGAACAACATATTATCTGATAAATTGATAAAAACAACTGTTTTATCGACCTTAATGTCCACGTCTTTGTCGTTCACGCCATCCGTCAAAACGCCTTTGAGGTTCACCGCCAAAGCTAAATTGATGGAATCAGCCTTTGATTTAGCCGCTTGCAAGAGTTTGATGTACTTGTCTTTGCCTTCCAATTGCGACAACGTAGCCTTGATATTATTGCTTGCCGACTGCGACAGAACCGTCAAATCACCCACTTGTTCCACCGTTTTATCGCGTTGTTTACGGGCGTCGGTGATTTGTTCTTTCAGGTCTTTGATTTGTTCATCGCGGATTTGCGCGTTGCTTTGTGCGGCCTTGATTTCGCCTTTCAACCGTTCTTTTTCTTGTTCGGCAGCAGCCAAACGCTTCATGTAGTCGTTCAAACTTTCGCCGCATTTGCCCAGTTGCGTGTTAGCCAATGTCAAATCAGCTTGAACGCCTTGCATCGCTTTTTTGCTCACGCAAGAGAACAGCGTTAAGCACAAAGCGAGGCTGAGGACTTTTGTTACATTGAGATTCATAAAATAGGAATTTTTTAATAATTGTTAAGAATGACAGTTTTTATAGTTGTAGAATAGCAAAATAAGAAATTTTAAACGTTCATAAAACGCCAAATGTTTCTTTCGGGCTTTTAAACTACGAGAATTGAGCTTTAAAAGTTTTTTATTTTTCAAAAAGAGGCCCCTCAGTATTTTGAACTTTTTTAGGTCAAAATTTGAAAAAAGACACTTTCCAAAGCGCGGGTAAATGTCGTTTAATGTTTGGAATTAACCCTAAAAAAGCGAAGAGTAAAATATCTAAATGGTCATTTTTATTGTCACAGGCTTCGGCATTTATTTTTAGTAACCAAATCTTTTAACCGTTTTATAATTGTTCATTAAAGCATAATTAGGGTAATTAAAAGATGTTTGTAAAAAAAATGTTTCAATTTTTTGAAATTTTTATTTCAACTAAAAGATTGATAATCAATTATTTAGAAGTAGATTTTAAAAAAATGTGAAACCTAACCTTTGCATTATCCAACAATGTACCTTACATTTGTATCACAATTCAACGGTCGTCACGTTTTTCGGTTGTTTTGAATTCAAAAATAGAAATGACGGAGCAGAAAGTTGCTCTCTAAAGATAATTTTTAAATGGTTATGAGTATTGCTGTCAAAGTCGGGAAACTTACGTTTTCCGACTTTTTGACGGTTTTAAAAAAGGGAAACTGCACACGCAGCTTCCCTTTTTTGTTGCCTTCTGAATGACAAATCACATAGAGTTCATGGAAGCCATGGCGTTTTTTGTTATCGTTTTGCTTGTTTTAGAAGTCGCTGCAACAAATTTTAGTACAAAACGCTTGGAAAGTTGAATTTAATGGGTATTTTTGTCAAAAATATTATAAATGGAATTAAGAACAATACTTTCAACTAATCAGCAAAATATAGATAGCGATGTTTATGAGCAAGAGGCTGAACGTGAAATTGAGAAAAGTATGGCAAGTAAAAACCACGCTAAAATTCAAAGCCGCTTGGCCAAAATTTTGGGCAATGCCTACGATGAAAAATTTGATATTTATACCGAATTTGAAGTCGAGATAGTCGGTAAAAAAGTAATTCCCGATGTATCTATTTATCCGCTTGAGCCTTCCGATTGGGACAATGATATTATTCGCGGTGACACGGCCCCGATTGTGGCTATTGAAATTTTGTCGCCCCAACAGGCTTTCGATGAAATTGTTACGAAAATAAAGGAGATTTATTTTCCAGCAGGCTCTAAATCTGCTTGGATTGTGCTGCCCAAAACGCGTATGGTCATGCTTTTTACACCCGATGATGACATTCAAACGTTCCGAAAAGGTATCTTAACGGATAAAGCTAGTGGTTTTGATATTGATTTGAACATGATTTTCAACTAATTTTAACATAAAAAGGGCTATCTCAATTTTTGAGACAGCCCTTTTTACATCAAAAGCCGTTTTATACTGAGGGGGTCGTTTTAAGGCTGGCAAGATTTATCTAAGCTGCTCAATTGCGTATCAGCTCTTCTTTTTCGTTGAAAATGACGCCATATTCCTTCAATTCTTCCAAAACGGGTTCATAAACCTCCTTCATAACGGGGATATTGACGCCGATTGAGTTGATTTTACCGAGCATGACGAGCTTGACGAAAATGCCAATTGGCAAACCTACGAGTTTTGACATGGCCGTTTTTTCGTCGCCATCGCCTTTCATCACCATTGTCGAAGTCAAACGGTAGTTTTTACGCGCCAATTCGTATTCAAACTCATGTTGCATAATCACCATGTCTTTTTCGCCGTCTTGAAGTTTCCATTTTTCGAGCAAAAGATTCTCCAAAATCAAGGCGGGTGTGGCACTTTTAATCCGAATTTTCTTTTTGCTGAACAAGCCCAACCATTCCAATTTTTGCATCACTTCGCCATGTATCTCTTCGCCAATCAACGCCGCCACACGGTCTTTTACCGAGCCAGTTGCGTGTGTACCAGACACATACGCATCCATTAATTCGTGATATGTAATTTCTTCGGAATCCAAAATCGGAAAGGACGGGTCGGTCAGACCAATTTTTACCAACGCATCCCACGCCTTACAGTACCCTTTGTGGCGCAGCGTACCCCTCAGTAAATTGTTGATAGGGCCTAAGTCATAAAGGTCGCGGTAGAGCAATGAATCGCGGTTTGCGTAGGCTTCGTATTCGCCCATATTAGGTACTTTCACGATGCGTGGATGTGCAAAAATACGGTTGTAAGGCGTGTATCTCAATTTACCATCTTCCAAATATTGCGCCGTGCCTTGACCCGCTAAAACAACGTTTCGGGGCGACCATGAAAACTTGTAATGCCATGGATTGTCGTCGCTTTCAGGTGCAACAAGCCCGCCTGTGTAAGAGCGAAAAGACTTCAAACGGCCACCTTTTGCCTTGATTTGGTCAATTTTTTGCTTCCCGCTCATGTGGTCAATCCCCGGGTCAAGCCCCATTTCCCCCATAAAAATCAAGGCGCGTTCGCGTGCTTCGTCACCTAAGGCATACAATTGTTTTGAAATATAAGAAGCCGTTATCAAATGCTTCTTCAATTTTAAACAGTCTTGCGCGACCTCTAAATGCAAGTGAGCAGGTAAGAGTGACACCACAACGTCCGCGCGGGCAATTAAATCACGACGGTCGTTGACTTTCAAGGCATCGAGCCACGTTGCGCGGCCATTTGGGTGTCCCGCAACGCGGTGTTTGGCGATTTCGGGGTCGTTGTCGGCCACCGTAACGAACCAATTGTACTGTTTGGCTTGCGCTAAAACGTAATCAATTAAGGCGACGGAAGAACGACCTGCGCCGATGATAAGGATGTTATTCATTAAATTTACTTTATAAATGTTTGACAATTTTTTCGTTTAGAAACGGCAAACATAGCCATTTTAAGCTATTTTCTGATGTATTGACGTGAATCTGTTAAAAAATAAAAAAATAAGGTACAAGCATTTTACTGAGGGGAGTGGTGTTTTACCGCCCGTCCAAAGCCGTCAATAGTTTTTTCTCCAAAGCCAACCATTGCGTGAGCAAACCGTCAAATTTATCGGGTAATTCTTTCGATGCCTTCACTGCTTGCGTCGTCGGCGGCATATCTGTATGATGGATGGTGTTGAAAAGCGTCGCAAAATCGGCGTCCATATTTCTCAAATTCAAGGCTGCATTACCACTTTCCAATGCCTTCAATTGATTGTCTAAATCTTTCAAAATAACTGCTTTTTCGGGCTTAGCGTTTGGTAGCACAACGGCTAGATTTTCCTTGAAATTGGCGATTGTTTGCAACATAACGGCGATTTGTTGCCGATTTTTGTAGCAATTCAACGCTATATCGTGTTGCAATTTGAGCGATTCCCACGGCGTTTTGACGCGCGGGTCGAGCTTGACGGTCAACGGTTTTTGAAACGTTTGACCATCCACAATGAGTTTTACCGTGTAATCGCTAGGCATCACCCACGGCGAGGTCGGGTCGGGTGCGGTGTTTTGATACGTCGCCGAAATTGGATAAGACGGCGGCACATCAAGCGGCGTATAGTGCAAATCCCACATAAAACGGTGGCTACCCGCTTCGTTCGACAAAATTGCTTGCGGACGCAGCCAATAAAACGGCACATTGCCTTCGGGAATCTCGTACAATTTGTCTGTATTTGAAAAACGACGGATTAATTTATTACGATTGTCGTAAATTTCCAAAGCCACATCCTTAGCCGTTTTTGTCAAATAATAATTGATACTTGCACCATCGGGCGGATTTTGACCCGCAGGTTCTTCTTGCGGCAACGGCGTATCCGTCCACATATTCCACCGCACCCGAACGGCGGTTTGCGGTGCAAAGAGGGTAGTAGTGGGCGTGAAATTTTTGAAAATAGGCGAAATAGGCTTAGAACTGCTTGATTTTTCGCTTTTTACTGAGGGGTCTATTTGGCGCAACGGCGTGATGTCATCGAGAATCCAAAAGCTGCGGCCATGCGTTCCGACCACAATATCATCGTCTTTAATTACCAAATCCCGAATCGAAGTCGCGGGCATATTCAAGCGCAACAATTCCCACGAATCGCCATCGTTGAACGAGACATACACCGCCCGTTCTGACCCTGCGAACAACAAACCGCGCGTCGTCGGGTCTTCTCTGACGACATTAATTGGGTCGTTTGGCAAGCCTTTAACAATTTCTTTCCACGTTTTCCCACCGTCTTTTGTTCGCAAAATATGTGGTTTTTGGTCGTCCAAACGGATGCGATTAATGGCTGCATAGGCCGTCTGTTTGTCAAAATGACTCGCTTCCATCAGCGACACTTTTGACCATTCCGTTACTGAGGGGTCGGTCACGTTTTGCCAATTTTTACCGCCGTTTGTCGTTACGTGCATCAAACCATCGTCCGTTCCTGCCCAAATCACGTTGCTGTCCAAAGGCGAAGGCGCGACGGTGTAAATGACGCCGCGACGGGGCATTTTTTTCATGTCTTCTTTTTGATAAATGCCAATATTCGTAGGAATATTCCACGTTTCACGGCTCAAATCGGGGCTAATCACGTCCCAAGCATCGCCGCCCGTTCGGGTTTTAAACAAGACATTTCCCGCAAAAAACAAGGTCTTAGGGTCAATTGGCGAGAACAAAACGGGTGCAGTTCGTAGAAAACGATACTTTCCGCTTCGCACAGCTTCGGGCGCGATATTCTGCACTTGCCCCGTTCGTTTATCGAATTTACTGATTTTTCCGCCGTAAATAATGTTCGGGTCGAGCGGGTCAGCCGCCACGTAGCCGTATTCTTCAACGCCAACGGGATGCCATTCGTGAAACGTAATTTGCCCGTCGTTGCCCCGCGACGCAATGCCGACCGAGCCACTTTCCTGCTGCCCACCGTAAACATTGTACGGAAAAGCATTGTCAGTGCTAACGTGATAAAATTGCGCCGTCGGCTGATTGTACCAACTGCTAAACGTCTCGCCGCCGTTGACCGTAATAATCGCCCCTTGGTCACTCGCAATTAAAATGATATTAGAATTATCTGGATTTATCCAAATTCGATGGTAATCATCTCCCCCTGGCGCACCGCGAAAAGCCGCCCAATTTTTACCGCCATCCGTTGATTTCCAAGTCACTACGTTTGCAGAATAAACAATATCTGCATTTTTAGGGTCAACTTTTAACTCCGCAAAATCCGTCCCACGACCGTAATAACGGGCATCGCCACTTAGTTTAATCCACGTTTCACCTGCATCATCGCTCCTGAAAATGCCGCCATACTGAGGGGGTGCTTCGACGGTCGCGTACAAGCGATTTGGGTTGCTCGGCGCAATTGCAAAACCAATGCGGCTCAAACCTTGCTCGGTTGTCGGCAAGCCTTTTTTCAATTGATTCCACGTTTTACCGCCGTCAAGTGATTTATACAATCCACTCGCCGCGCCATTCCACGCGCCATTTTCCCAAGGCCCTTGCCGCCCCGCCCACATCGTGGCATAAACAATTTGCGAATTTTTAGGGTCGAGCGTCACCTGCACCGCGCCCGTATTTTCGTCAACGTAAAACACTTTTTCCCACGTTTTGCCGCCATTGAGCGTCCGAAACACGCCACGTTCGACGTTTGCACCGTAGGGATGCCCCAAAACGGCGGCAAAAACACGGTTTTCATTCGTCGGGTCAATCGCCAAACCGCCGATTTGTTGGCCGTCTTTCAAACCCGTATTTGTCCACGTTTTTCCCGCGTCGGTTGATTTGTAAATGCCGTCACCAACCGACAAATCTGGCCGTTGAATGCCCTCTCCACTCGCTACATATAACGTGTTCGGATTCGACGGTGCGACCGCGACATCACCAACTGAACCCGTCGGCTGCTCGTCAAAAATCGGCGTCCACGTCCGTCCATAATCAGTTGTTTTCCAAACGCCCCCGTTGTTGACGCCGATGTAAAAAACGTTTGGCTGTTGCGGCACACCGACCGCCCCGACGGTTCGACCGCCCCTATGTGGGCCAATCATGCGCCATTTCAAGCAATTTTGCCAATAATTGGGGCTTTGAGCCGCTTCTTGCGCCGTCAAAATGCCGAAAAAGAAAAGGGAGAAAAGAAGAGAAAGTGGCTTTCGCATAGACATTTTAAGCATCGTTTTTAGATTTTAGAAAGATATTAATTTTGTATTACGGATTTCAGCCCTTGAGTTTTAACATTCACGGACTGAAGTCCGTGCTACTAAATGACGGCGGCAAAGCTATAATTTTTAGAGAAAGAATAGCCCCGTTTTTTATCCAAAAGGCTTATATTTGCCCCATGAAAAGGAAAATATTACCCACAGGCAGACAGTCTTTCCGAAAACTGCGCGAAGACAATTGTATTTATGTTGATAAAACAGAATATATTTATGACTTATCACTTGCAGGTGAGATGTATTTCCTCTCGCGCCCTCGCCGCTTTGGAAAGTCGCTTTTTCTGTCCACATTAAAAGAATTATTTATGGGTAGCAAAGAACTTTTTGAAGGTTTATGGATAGAAGATAAATGGGATTGGACGCAAAAAAATCCGATTATTCACCTCTCTTTTTTGAGCGTTCCCTACATTACAATGGGTTTAGAAAATGGCCTTCGTTATTACTTGTTAGAACAATACAAAGAACAAGGTCTTGATTCTAAGGACATTACGGATATTAGTTTATTATTTACTGATTTGATAAAGCAATTGTACGACCGAGGCGGCAAAGTGGTTATTTTGATTGATGAATACGACAAGCCGATTCTTGATTTCATGGAATTTCATAAAATCAAAGAAGCCAAAGCCAATCAAGAAGTTTTGGGCTTGTTTTATGGTGCTTTGAAGGATTGTGATGCTTATATTCGTTTGCTTTTTATCACAGGTATTTCCAAATTTACACGCGTATCGCTTTTCTCTAAATTGAATAATTTAACGGATTTAACAGTGTATCCACGTTATGCAACGATGCTCGGTTATACACAAACTGAATTGGAACATTATTTTGCATTCTATATCGAATCAGCTTTAAGTGTTTTTCCACATTATACGCGACAAGAATTTTTGGACAAAGTCCGAAGATGGTACAATGGTTACAGTTGGGACGGCAAAACGCGCCTTTACAATCCGTTTGGCATCTTACTCTTTTTGGGCAGTCAAGATTTTCAAGGTTATTGGTTTGTTTCGGGAACGCCGACTTTTATTGCCAAAAAAATGTTAGAACAGAGCTTTTTCCACGTCGAAAACATTGAAACGAACATTAATTTCTTGAATCAATACAGTTTGGATAATTTAGAATTAACGTCTTTGCTGTTCCAAGCGGGTTATTTGACGATAAAAGAAAAATCAGAAGATGGTGATTTGGTGTTGTCTTATCCGAATCAAGAAGTTAAAGAAGCCATGTACACATTATTGATGGATGATATGGGTAAAACGGCAATGGGCGGCGGCGGCGTAACAGTCAAACATCTGAAAAAAGCCTTTATGAGCAACGATTTAGCGCAAGCCGAAGACATTTTAACATCCCTTTTTGGCGGCTTGGCGTTTGATGTTTATACCCATCAAACCCAAAAACAAGTGGAAGGTTTTTATCACGGTTTGATTCATATCTTATTCAAATGCCTTGGTTTACACATTCAAAGTGAAGTACATACAACAAAAGGCCGAGCCGATAGCCTTGTTGAAACACCAACGCACGTTTACTTCCTAGAATTTAAAATTAACAGCGATGCCAAAACAGCTTTCGACCAAATTGTAACTAAAAAATACGCTGCTCCCTACATGGCAGATAGTCGGATTAAAATAGGCATTGGTATTAATTTTAATAGCAGTAATAAGGAATTGGAAAGTTGGTATTCAGAGATTTTATAAATTCATTTTCTGCTTAAAACAGATAAGTCCAACCGTCGTAAAACGGTTGGACTTATCTGTTTTAAGCAAAAATTGAGCAAAATACTGAGGGGGTGTTTAATTCATCGAAATCAACGTTTCAAAGCACTTTAACGCCTTTCCATTCATCAACGCTTCATCTGCTTCCGCAATGCAATCCACCAACGACACATCGGGTTTGAAACAATGAATCGCAATGCCTGCATTGACCGAAACAGCGTCGCGTTGTGCGCTCGTCGGCGACCCCCTCAGTATATTTGAGAAAATAACGCCCGCTTCTTCCACCGTATCGCCACCGAATAAAGACGCTTGCGTAAGTGTTTGTTTACCAATGCTTTGTGGAGAAATAAGCTGCTCACAATGGTTCATTTTTAACTTAAAATCACTTGTCAAACTTACCTCGTCGTAGCCGTCTAGGGCGTGAACAATTGCAAAGTTTTTGTTCGGAATCTCTTGAAAAATGTATTGGTACAGACGTGCCAATTCTAACGAAAAAACACCCGTCAATTGGTGTGTCGGTTGTGCAGGATTGACCAAGGGGCCGAGCATATTGAAAAAAGTTTTAATGCCCAATTGCTTCCGAATCGGCCCCACCGTTTTCAAGGCAGGGTGAAAAAGGGGCGCGTGGAAATAGCAAATATTGGCTTTGTCCAACTGCCGTTTGAGCTTGTCTATGTCGTTCGTAAATTGGTAGCCCAAATGCTGCAACACATCCGACGAACCCGAATTTGACGAGACGCCGACGTTGCCGTGTTTCGACACTTTGTAACCCGCACCCGCCACCACAAAGGCCGATAAAGTGGAGATATTGAA
>JAYSRS010000516.1:0-9719 GCA_043720935.1 Saprospiraceae bacterium | reverse complement strand
AAGCTGCCTCCGATAGATTTTCTCCACGCACGCCTTTTTCGCGCAGCGAAAAACAGTGCGTATGAAAATACGCTTTTATTTATTTCGCGTTACTTATTGTTTCCAATATCGTTTTTTAAAAATAAGCTTAGTTCACTTGGGGATATATTTTTTCTAATTATTGTTCCTTTTTGGTTTAATAGAAAGTTTGTAGGAAAAGAATTTACACCCAAGTTACTCGAAATACCACCGCCTTGATCTAAAAGGTTCGACCAACGAATTTTCTTTTCAGAAATGAAAGTTTTTAGCTTATCAAAGTCCGCTTCTTTATCAATAGATACTCCTACGATATTAAAGTCTGTTCTGTTATACGTTTCAAATATTTTTTTCAAATGAGGGAATTGTTTTATACATGGGCTACATCCCACAAACCAAAAATCTACTAACGTATATTTAGATTTAAGATATTTCGCATTCAAAGAAGTATTGCTTCCTAATAGGTTTTTTAATTTTAGTTTTGGAAATTTTGCATTAATAGAAAGTAATTTTGCTAATTTTAATTTTATGTAAAGTGTTTTTGCAGTTGATGATTTTTTTATCGTTGGAGATAACTTGTTGAAAATATCATAGTATTGATTTTTATAACCGAAATCCTCAAAACGTTCAATTAATTTCCAGAGTGTAACATATGAGTTTAAGTGTGTAATTGCATAGGTAAAAAAAAAGGAGTCTGATTTTGCACTAAGTTTGTCTTCATTTATAGAGAATTTTTGTGTTATTTCTTCGGGCATTTTTTTCCCATACAATTCATACAACGAATCTTGGTTACTAAATAAAGTTCGACTTTCATCAATTATCTGCTTAAAATAAGGACAGTATTCATTGCGTAACTCTTTTTGATTAGTAGAATTAGGCACATTTGGAGAAATAAACTCATTAACCGAATCTATTTCAATTTTTCGATCACTTGAAGAAAGTAATATTAGCCCAGTTGAAAGAAATATTGATTCATTCCGAATTATTAATCTATAAGCAAGCGGCTCTGATTTAGTTACATCTCGCTTAAATCCAAAAACACCATTCTTTATATCAGAAGAATCTATAATATTCTTTCCTCCATAATACTCATTATTTATACTATTAGGAACTAAAAATATTTTTCCTTGATAAATATTTTGAATTTTACCCTCAATTAAATAGTTTTTATTCTGTGCGCTTGAGGCAAGTACAAAAAAGAATAAAAATAAAAAAGTTAAAACCTTATTCATTGTTTTTAAATTTGTGAAAGCCAATACTAAGATATTAATAGTAGCATTGGCTCTCTAGTTATTAATTGTGAGTTAAGCGTAATGCCTCTTGGCACAAACTTTTGGTACACCAACACATGATGTAGATTGCCTACATTCCGTAGTATATGTACACTCAGAATCGGACATACATTGGTCACAACCACGGCTACCGCTTCCCGCCATCAGGTTTTTCATCTCAGACCTGCTGAGTTTGCCTCGCATATTGGCAAGGCTCATTTTTACATTTTTCATTGTTTTAAAATTAAAATTGTTAAAAAAACGCCACTGCTTTAATCATTAAAAGCTTTGACCACCCAGTCATATCGTGTGCACTACGTAAAACCGAATTTCTTTATGGGATATTATTCCAAAAGGAAATATTGCAAATCTTCAATATTGTAAGCATCAGGAAGTTGATAGCCATTGATAAAACACGTAGGCGTAGCGGAAACACTCATTTGTTGACACCAATTTTTCATGTTAGAAATACTATCATTGTGCTTATCCAAATTAACATTTAATGGGTATTTCTTCAAAAACACCTTATAATCGTTTTTTTCAGCGAGATACCAATCGTCCAATGCTTGCTTTGTCAATGCCTCGTTTTGATTTTCTGCAATAGACAACAAATGCTTGGCAGGAATTGCCGAAGTGTCGGCCTCTCCACGACAATAGAATATTATTTTGACTTTCAGATTAGGAATTTTTTCTAGCAATGATTCGATATCAGCATGTGCCTTGCCGCAGTAACTACAATACGGATTACACACCTTAATTAGCGTATTTCTAGCAAGTGGATTGCCTAAATCAATACCTAATCCCTCAGTAGATATAGTTATTTTTTTCTGCTTTTTCAGTAGAGTATCGTATATTTCACTGCTAAATTTAATGCGTAAATAATCTCTTTTGGTGTTTTTAGCTATTTGCAAACTCAAAATATAAGGTTTTAGCGAATACCAGATAAGCACGGGTAGAAGGTAAGATAACAAAACGCCTACGACAAATTGGGCAGATAAAATAGGAAAAATAAGTACGTAATCGCTCACCATGATATTAATAACACCCAAGACTAACAATGCTTGCACTACGAGGCAGAGTACACACCATTGCTTTGCTACCCGCCATTGATAATAGACAGAAAATACTGTATAAGGCAATGCCAAAATGTTTATCCAAAATAATAATGGAATAGCATTATTTATTAAGTCATTAGTAGAAAATAAGGTACATAAGCTGCCAATAAAGTAGAAAAAACCTACTTCACTCCAGCTTAACCAGTTAAATAGCTTCGACTGTTTACTCGTCAATATGGCATTACAATCTCCTTTTGTGATACCTCCACAGACTTTTTGCAAAATAGGATTGTTCCCATCTATTTCATACCAAAGCAAAAGAGAGGTGATAATTACCCCTGTCATTAGAATACCATAGTGTAGGTAAATGCCTACTGAACGGAAATTCAGAAGTAAAGCAGTCGCATTGATGGCATTTTCTAAAAACAAGATAGACAAAACTAGCAATGCAATAAATGCCGCCTTCGATACCAAGGAATTGAGAAAAAATGTTCTTCTGATTCCATCATAATTCTTCTCTCCTGAGTTTTCGTCTGATTCAGCGATTAAATACACACCCGTCCATTTTGTTATAAAGGACTCTTTACTTTCAGTAACAATCTTGTTGTACTCTTTTTGAAATACTTTTACAGTCGTTCCTGCAACCTCAGTAATAATGTACAGAGGACTCTCATTGCTCGTCGTGTGAGCAACAAAAGGAACGGGTAATTCGTCAATATTAATAGCCTCAATTCTACCAGCACCGTTCATGACATTCCATTTGTTTAAGGAATCACTTATGCATAATAAACTAGGCCAGTCAGGATGGTTTTGTAACGTTTCATCCACTGTTTTGCTATTAACCTTGACATTGAGTAATTTTAGGAAAGCTATCGTCGCTTTGACAGTTGGTTCATATTGACTAAGCATATTTTCTCGATTCTTTTTGACCAATATCTAGAGAGTATCCTTTCTGAAATATTAAGTTTGACCTACTCTTTTACCTTCCGCTCCGTGAGCAGACAAGGAGAGTTTTCAGCGACCCCCTCAGTATCAAGGCGCGAAAAACGCAACCGCTAGCATCGCCGTGTCCTTCGTTTCTTTTAACTTGATGCAAAGGTGAAGGGGGTCACTTCCAAATTTTGACAGTAAGAAAATAAATCTTTGTCCCATCAATTTTTTTTATTGGGGCCAATCGTGAACCGAAACGGAGACTCTCTGTCGTCGGCATAATAATACGAAGGGCGTACCGCATCATAAAGAATTGTGAAACCGAAGGCTCGAAGGACTTCAATGTGCCGATACACGGAGCTTTCAGAACAGGCTAGTCTTTGGGCTAAATCTCGTGGTGTTCCTGTGGCTTTGCGATAAATGAGACCGTCTAATCGGCCTAAGTCGTCTAAGTATTTTTTGGTGTTCATACTTAAAGTGTCTGTTTGAAATAGTTATAAAAAGCGTTTTTTGGTAATAGTGTATGTTTACGTTGTAATAGTTAGTTGCAAACGTAAGACTTTTTTCCATAGTGTTAAAGTTTTAACAATTAATTTTAGAGAAAGATTCAAAATTTAAACTAATTTAAGAAATTTTTTTCCAATTTATATTTTGTCAAATGTATCATCTACCCTAATTTTGGTATTTTTTAAATGACAACGAATCATGTTCAACACCTTCCCTTTTTTCCGTCAACACGATGCGATGGACTGCGGCCCGACCTGCCTCCGCATGATTGCACAGCATCACGGGCAGTCGTATTCCCTCGCCTACCTACGCGAGCATTCGTACCTTAGCCGCGACGGGGTTTCCCTGTTAGGCATCAGCGAAGCCGCCGAAAATATTGGCCTTCGGACGATGGCCGTCAAGATTGCCTACACCTCAACGGCGGAAAAAGCGGGCCTTTTAGACGCCCCGTTGCCCTGCATCGTGCATTGGCAACAACGGCATTTTATCGTCGTTCACAAAGTAACAAAACGTCATGTGTGGGTCGCTGACCCCGCCGACGGGGTCTATAAAATCCCGCGTTCGGCCTTTGAAACAAGTTGGTTGAGCGACAAAGGCGAAGGCGTCGCCCTCTTGGTGGAGACGACACCGACGTTTTATGACGGCGGTGGCGGTATGGGTACGGGTAGAGACAAGGCATGCCTTGTCTCTACGGCGGCGGGGGTGGCGGCAAAACCCAAAGGATTCTCGTTTTTATTCGCCTATTTGACGCCGTATCGCCCGATGCTTTTTCAGGTGTGTTTGGCGATGTTGTTGGGCAGCATTTTTCAATTGATTCTGCCTTTTCTCACGCAAAGCATTGTGGACGTGGGGATTATGAATAGAAATATTGGTTTTATTTGGCTCATTCTCATCGGTCAACTGATTCTGTTTACGTCGCGGACAATCGTTGATTTTATCCAAAACAAAGTCATTCTGCACGTTTCGACCCGCATAAACGTCGCCTTAATCAACGATTATTTGACCAAACTGATGCGCCTGCCCCTCGGTTTTTTCGATACCAAAATGACGGGCGATTTGATGCAACGCATCGGCGACCACCATAGAATTGAGGAGTTTTTGACGGGGTCAACGTTGCGCGTTTTGTTTTCGGCGATTAATTTAGTGGTGTTTAGCATTGTGTTGTGCATTTACAACGTACCGATATTTTTAATCTTTTTATTGTCAAGTGTTATTTACATTTCTTGGATTTTGATTTTTCAGAAAAAACGCAAAGAAATGGATTACACCCGTTTTCAACAGTCGGGACAAAATCAAGATGCCTTAATTGAGTTGATTCAAGGCATGGCCGAAATAAAACTACAAGGCTCGGAACGCAAACGCCGTTGGGCATGGGCCGATATTCAAGCCAAAATGTTTAAAATTAGCCTAAAATCCCTTAGTTTAGGTCAATATCAAGACGCAGGAGCGTTGTTTATCAATCAAACCAAAGACATTATTATCACCGTTATTGCCGCAAAAGCCGTTATTGAAGGCTCAATAACCTTGGGTATGATGCTGGCGATTCAATACATTATCGGACAACTCAATGCGCCGTTGCAACAGTTTATTGGTTTTATTCGCGCCGCACAAGATGCTAAAATTAGTTTGGAACGCCTGTCAGAAATACATTCAGAACCCGATGAAGAAAACAATCAGCAAATTGACCCGCGTTTTGTTTTAAATAAAAACGTTCGGAAAACTTCAAAAGTTTCCCGAACGTCGAACGGCCAATCAGCTATAAATAACGACAAACAGTTTTCAATTAACGACAAAGCATTTTTAAATGACGACGAAATAAACAACGATAACGACGAAAATGATAACGATTTAATTAACGGCGATAAACATTTAGGAAATTTTCAAAATTTCCTAAATGTTGTTTCAAATGATAACGATTTAATTAACGATGATTTAATTGATAATGATGAAAAAACACCTAAAAACGGTCTTTATACTGAGGGGGCCTATTTTGACGACGAAAGCGACGTAAACGGCGCGTTACGTGGGGATATTAAAATTAAAAATTTAAGTTTTAAATACAACACCTTATCCGACAATGTTTTAGAAGAGGTTAGTTTTGTTATTCCAAAGGGAAAAGTAACGGCAATTGTTGGCACAAGTGGCAGCGGAAAAACGACGTTAATTAAGCTACTTTTAGGTTTTTATAATCCAAATAAAGGAAAAATCACGATTGACGGCCTAAATCTGAACAATTTTAACCCACGACAATGGCGGCAACAATGCGGTGCGGTGATGCAAGACGGTTTTATTTTTTCGGACACAATTGCGAACAATATTGCGGAAAGCGACGACGTCATTAATAGACATAAACTGTTACACGCTGTCAAAATGGCGAATATTCAAGAATTTATTGAAGAATTGCCTTTGGGTTACAACACCGTCATAGGTGCGCGTGGGAACGGCATCAGTCAAGGTCAAAAACAACGGTTGTTGATTGCGCGAGCGATTTATAAAAATCCCAATTTTCTATTTTTCGACGAAGCCACAAACGCCCTCGATGCGAACAACGAAAAAGTGATTATCAACAATATGAAACAGTTTTACAAAGGACGCACCGTGGTTGTCGTTGCACATCGGTTAAGCACCGTCCGTTTTGCCGACCAAATTATTGTGATGGAAAAAGGCCGCGTCGTTGAAATGGGTACACACGCCGATTTGGTGGAGGGGAGGAAAAATTATTACGAATTGGTTAGAAATCAGTTGGAATTAGGTGGATAAAGTACAAATTTAAAGATTTCAAATTTCAAGATTTCAAGATGCAATGAATTGATTATCAATATTTTGCAAATGGAATTGGTGTTTTTTGTCATTCAGAAAGAATCTCTTTTCTGTGTGTTTTATCCTAAATAGGGCAAAAATATAGCAAATAGAGATTCCTTCTGAATGACAAAAAAAAACACCACCGCTGAAATTGTCAAAGAGCTATAAAAAGAATTGGGCTATTGTCGAACACGACAATAACCCAATATCTTTTAATACCTCAATATCTTAATCTTACTGCACCACCAGTTTCTGCGTCGCCGTCACGCCGTTCACCGACAGGCGCACCATGTACGCACCCGCAGGCAAAGCCACCGACACTTCTTCTTGATGACTGCCCGACGGAACGACTTTCGCCGCCGAACCCATCACACGTTGTCCTTGCAAATTGAAGACATCATATTGTACTTCTCCTCCATTCCGAAGGGTATAACCGACGTAAAAACGGCCAGATACTGAGGGGGTCGGATAGACTTGAAAATCAGCCGCTTGTTCGGCAAATTCCCTCGTACCGACCGTTCCAGAGATGAAACCCGCAGGAGGAACAATGCGTTTGTCCGTATAAACGTGGTATTCGCCAGGCAAATAAGTGCGCGTTGCGGCCACATTTGTTACTGTAATCGAGTCGCCCGACATATAATCGTACCATTTGCCGACTTTTTGGAAATTAGCGGCAAACGTCTCTCCTGTTGTGTTGAAATTGGCCACAATCGTTACGTTGAAATCTGCCGAATTCAAATGAAATGCTTTTTGATACGTCTGATTGAGTTCTGTATCGTCGTAAGTTGTGGTGCGGAAAAGCGGTTGCGTTGTCCGCAAAGCCATCATATTACTCGTGACGTTGTAGAGTCTTTTACGGGCAGGTTCTGTAAAATAGTTCCAAAGAATCGGTTTATTGCCCGTCCGCCCGTTTTGCTCGATGCTGATTTCGTAGCCTAATTCACCAAATTGCCACAACATTCTTGGGCCAGGCGTACCGTATATAAACGGTGTCACCATTTCTTGACGCCGCAAAGCAGTTGCCAAATCCCTTGTTGAATAACTGCCGTCAATTTTACCAAAAGCCAAATTCTTGAACATCAAACGCTCTTCGTCGTGGCTTTCGGGATAGCTAACGAGTTTGTCGTTGTTCGCCGTTGTGTTCCAGCCGCGCGATTTTGCTACATAACCGCGCAAAGCATTGCCCACATAACCCATCGTTGACTCATTTGTATTGTGAACCACGTTGTTCCACAACATCATGCCTTCGTTTGCCAAAACCGTTTCTTCGCTGTTGTCTGCAAAATGCTCCAAAATTGTATAGGCATTTAGGGATGTTTGCTGAACCGTTTGGTGATAAATCTTCAAAATATCAATCCGCGATTGGTCATATTGTCCCCATGCTCCTACGTTTGTACCACTATTTCTTTGCGTAAACCCTTTCGACAAGTCAAAACGGTAGCCGTCAATGCGGTATTCTCTCAACCAATATCTAAGACATTGATTGACATACGCCTTCGTCAAAAGGCTTTCGTGGTTGATGTCCGTAAAGACGTTGAACGGATGTGTTGCCGCCGCATTGAGCCACGGGTTGTTGTTCAAAGGGTACAAAGCTTGCAATGTGCCGCCGTCAATTTGATTAAACACAACGTCGCAAATTACCGCAATCCCGTTTTGATGACAAACATCAACAAACTCTTTAAACTTGTCGGGTGTGCCGTAATATTTGTCCAAAGCATTGTGAAACGTCGGATTGTAGCCCCAACTTTCGTTGTTGCTGAACTCACTAACGGGCATCAATTCAATGGCATTAATGTTGAGTTTTTTCAAATATTGAATCGTATCAATCAAGGTCTGAAAATCGTGTTTTGCTACGAAATCACGTAAAAGTAACTCATAAATGACCAAATCTGTCTTTTGTGGCCGTACAAAATTGTTAACGCGCCAATTGTAAGCAGGTTTCCCGGGCTGAATAACGCTGACATAACCAGTGGTTTTTGCCGACGGATAAGGTACGGGATTCGGGTACGTAGAGGCGGGAATCCGACTGTCATTGTTCGGGTCAAGCACCAAGGTACTGAGGGGGTCGGCGACGCGCAAAGCACAATCCACGGCATATTGATAGGTATAAATTTGGTTCGGCGTTAAGCCACCAATTTTGACCCACCACGTTGCGGAATCGGCTTTATTCATCTGATAAGCCGACTGAATTTCATAATTATTGAACGAACCGATAACAAAAACCGTGTTTTTACGCGGTGCGTGAAAAACAAAAGTCGCCGAATCACCGCGCGCATTAAAGTTTGCGCCCAATTCCATTCCCGCAGGAACGGCGATATTTTGCGTCGTCGCAGGAATGATGTATTGGAAACTTTGCGAATCTATTGCCGTTCCCGCCGTTGCCTTGAAAACGACATTGTGCGTACCCGTTCCAGCAACGAGAATGTCTTTCAACAATTCTTTTGCGTTCGATGCGGTAGCGATTTGCACCCCATTATCGGTCAGCGTGAGGGTCGAATTTTGCGAAGCTGCGCCTCTAAAATTGATAATTTCGCCCACTTGCACCAATTTACAGCCACTTACTGAGGGGGAGACAAGGCGCGTTTGTAAAGCCGCCCCAGACTGAATGAGGTCGTAGAACATATCCGTTCCACCAGCTCCTTTGCCCTCTTTAGTGCCATCAACGTTGCGAAAAACGCATGCAATGCGGAAAATTGCGCCCGTCGGAATGTTGTAGAACATCCGAATATTGAAGGAAATAGTATATAAACCACCGCCAATATTGGTCATTTTAGTACGGGCATCATCCGTTCCCCAATTGCCCACAACGCTCGTCCAAGCCGTTGAAGTTTGCCCCGCAATGACTGCCCCGAAGTGTCCGTAAACGTTTACGTTGCTGGCCAAACCTGCCAAACCTGCCGTACCTTCGTTGGCATTGAAAGTGATGGTCACATTGTCGTCCGCACTTGGAAAAACGGGGCTGCAAGTGACTTGCGCGCTCAATTGCGCGATGCACGCCACGAGGGCGATTGCGAGAGTAAAAATGCGTTTAGCCATGTTGTAATCCGTCCTTTCCCACAACTTTTTAAAAATTGGTATTTAACGAAAAATGGCTTTAAATTCAACGGTTTCGACAGTTTTGGAAGTCGATATTTTGTTT
>JAYSRS010000515.1:0-9742 GCA_043720935.1 Saprospiraceae bacterium | reverse complement strand
TGGGTAAAATGTACGATTTTAATGTGCCTGAAAGATGTGATGATTTGAGAGACGTAAAAAATGCCCGAAATAAATTAGCTCACGGTGAAATAACATTTTCAAAAGCAGGTTTGAGTAATACAATTCCAGAACTTATTATTATGAAAAACAATGTGGTAGAATATCTAAGAATTGTATTGACAAATGTGGATACATTCATTACACGAAAAGGTTATGTTGTGTCAATAACACCTTGAAAAAAACACTAAATATCGAAGATAAAAAAAGCCGTTTCGCACACGCGAGGCGGCTTTTTTTCATAAAACCAACCAACAAACTGTTTTTAAAAAACACCACGACCCCCTCAGTATTTCCAACGAAAAAACTAACTTTGCGCCGTAAATGCTTGATTTTTACGCTTTTTTGTTTCAAAATTAACGATGATAAAACTCATTTCCGCAGGGGCAGGCAGCGGTAAAACCTACCGATTGACGCAAGAAATGGTCGGCTTGTTGACGACAGGCACACGGGCAAGCGGCATTATCGCCACGACTTTTACAGCAAAAGCGGCGGCGGAACTCGAAGAACGTGTCCGCACCAAACTCTTGGAAGAAGGACTGACCGAACAAGCAAACGACTTGTCGAACGCCTTGATTGGCACGGTGCATGGTTTGGGCGTCAAACTGCTCAAACGGTTTGCCTTTGAGGCGGGAGTGTCGCCGCAAGTCAGCATTATTGCCGATGAAGACAGTCAGATTTTTTTTAATCAGTCGCTCGCGCAAATCCTCACGTATGAGCGCGTTGACCGCATCAATGACCTTTGCGACCGTCTAGGGCTAACCAAAAAAGCGGGGACGTATGATTGGCGCAGCAATGTCCGTCAAATCGTGGACGTGGCGCGCGCTAATGCTTTCACTATCAACGTTTTAGAAAAATCCAAAATCCGTTCATTTGAGTCGTTTCAATTATTTTTGGGCGACCCCCTCAGTATCGAGAACTATAATAGCCAACTTTTGGACTTAATAAATGTCTCAATTGAATTGTTAGAAACGTCGGGCGATACGACAAAAACCACGGCAGATGGCATCGGCGAACTCAAAACAACACGGAATGAACTGCGGTCACGCGGCTCATTGCATTGGCATCAGTGGGTAAAATTGATGAAAACAAAAGTTTCGGCGAAGGCCAAACAGCACCTCGAACCCCTCGTTGAATTTTGCGGACAACACACACAATTCATTGAATTTCAAACAGATATACGTGAGTTTATTTATAAAACATTCGATATTGCCGCCGAAGCAATGAAGGAATACGACCGTTTCAAACTACAACGCGGCTTGATTGATTATACGGATATGGAAGTCCTCGTCCGCGACCTCATTCAAGACCCCTCAGTAAAACTGGTCTTGAAAGACGAATTAGACCTTTTGATGGTGGACGAATTTCAAGACACAAGTCCGATTCAGTTGGATTTGTTCCTCAAATTGTCCAAAATCGCCAAAGATTCGATTTGGGTAGGCGACCCAAAACAAAGCATTTACGGCTTTCGAGGGGCAGAACCGCGCCTAATGCAAGCCGTGATTGAACACGTCAAAATCAAGGATGCCGATATTTTAAAAGACTCTTGGCGCAGCCGTCCCGACATCGTTTTTGCAACAAATGCCTTGTTCGACAAAGCGTTTCAAGACTTGCCCGTCGAGCAAATTGCCTTGAATCCGATGCGAAAAGACGGGGCTTTGCAAGCAAATGCCTTGCAACATTGGCATTTTCAATTGGATAATGGCGGTGATAAAAAAAATAAACCCAATCAGTCATGGTTTGAAAACTGCATCGCTTCGACGATTGCAACGATGTTGGAACGCCAAATTTTGATTTTGCCGAAAGGCGAAAAAGAATTTCGCCCTGCCGTAGCGGGAGATATTGCGATTTTATGCCGAACAAATATGCAAGCACAAGGCAACGCCGAAGCCTTGCATCGGGCGGGTTTGAAGGCGGCGATTGCCCGAACAGGCTTATTAGAAACGGCAGAAGCGGCCTTGATTATGGCCGTTTTACGGTATGTTTTGAATAAACACGACTCACTCGCCGTGGCCGAAATTTTGTTGTTATCCGAAAAAATCGAATTACCCCAAATCATCGAACACCGCTTGAATTTTGTCGAAACATTGGAACAAACGGGCAGCTACGAATCGCGTTGGGCGCATGACAATCCGTTTATTTTGAAGATTAGCGAACTAAGAAAAGAAACGGCGGAGCTATCGGCGAACGAAATTTTGAACCTCGTTTTAGAGGAATTGGACTTGCGGCGCATCATCGCAAGTTGGGGAAGTTCGGCACAACGACTTGAAAATGTTGATGTTATCCGTAAGTTTTCTTTAGAATATGAAAATGCGTGTAACCGTCTGCACACGGCGGCTTCACTCGGAGGTTTCTTGTTATGGTTGGCCAATCGCGGAGAGAATGATAAAGATACGCAAAGCAGTGGCGAAGGGGCAGACGCCGTAAATGTCTTGACCTATCACCGTTCAAAAGGCTTGGAATATCCGATTGTGGTGTTAGGAAATTTGGAGCAATCGCTTCGGAATGACGTTTTTGGCGTGCATATTCAGTCAGATACTGAGGGGGTTGATTTGGAGGACATTTTGGGCAATCGGTGGTTGCGTTTTTGGGTCAATCCTTACGCTGACCAAATTCGTGGAACGGGTTTGAATGAAAAATTAGATACATCTGAACAGAAATCGGAGGCAACTTTGGCGGCCTTGTCCGAGGAAGCGCGGCTGCTGTACGTAGGCGTCACACGGGCGCGCGACTATTTGGTTTTTCCGACCTATCAAGGCGGCGTGACGAAGTGGCTCAATCGGGCTTGGCACAACGGAAAAGAGGATTTTCCGACAATTGAAGACGGCATTGACACCGTTTTTGAGTGGCATGGAACGCATTTAATTAAAGATTTTGAAGAATTTTGGTTTGAAAAAGACTTTGGTTTCACCGAGAAAGCCGTGAGCGAACGCTTAGAATTTATCGAGCCGCGACATGGCAAACACCAATATTTGCCCTACAAAATTGACTTTGAAAAAGGAGACGCGATGCTCGCCGAAAAAGGTGTAAAAAATGGTTTTACGACGGGTTACTCAACGCAAATGCCGTTGAAAGAAGATGCAAAACCGTCAATTGTCATTCAATGTTTGGAATCTTTCCTACGTGCCGACGACGATTTGACATTGCCCGACAGCGACCGTTTGGCCTTAGCACGGCGCATTTTGGAACGTTTTGAAGCGACAGATATGGTTGATTATCAATGGTTTGTGCAACAATCGAATAAGTTTAATGAATTTCTAAAACGTCAGTTAGACATTACAAAATTGATTAAAAAATACCCCGTTCGTGGGTTGCACAACACGCGTTATTACGAGTACGACCTTGATTATTTGGGGCATAATAAATTGGGCGAATTGGTTTTAATCATCAATGACCCTTTGTATGGCGATTTGAAAAAACAAAAATCAGAAGCCATAATTCGTTATGGGCCAAGGCTTTACGTAGCAGGAAAAAAAATAGCGGGTATTTTTAACAATAAAAAATTGCGCTATTTTGTCCATTATCCGTTGAACGGAACGGTGGTGGAATTGGCGTTTTAGTTTTGTCACTCAGAAGGAATCTCTATCGTGTGTGGTTATTACTTACACAGACAATAGAGATTCCTTCTGAATGACCAGCAATTTCCGCTTTGGCTTTTGACACCATTAAATGCCAAAGCGAAAATTGCTGCTGAATGACAAAAAAAGTTTTCAACTAATTGCAAATCAATATTTTACATTCTAATTTTTAAATTAATTAATTGAAAATTGAAAAATGAAAAGAACAAATTGGTTTGACCGCGTATTTCCCCCGCAAACGGACATCGGCGTTTTCCCTTGCATTTTAGAACGATTGAGCGGTACGGCAGCTCGATTAAATGAAAAAATGAACGTACATAGTAGGGCATTAATCACGCTTGGTGCGACGGATAAAAAATGGAGCGTCAAAAAAGAAATTGGCCATTTGATTGACCTTGAACCTTTGTGGTTGGCGCGGACTTTGGAGATTTTGGCCGATAAAAAAAATTTGAAAGTGGCCGATTTGAACAACACCAAAACCCATGAAACGCCTCACGACGCTAGGAGTTTTGACGATTTGATTCAAGATTTTAGAGAAAATCGTCAAGCGTTAATGACTGTTTTAGAAGGTGTTACGGAAGTTGATTTGAAAAAAGCTGCCGTGCATCCGCGTTTAGGTACGCCCATGACTATTATTGATTTGGCCTATTTTGTGGCCGAACATGACGACCACCATCTGGCACAAATGAGTATTTTGATGAGCAAACACCCCTCAAAATTTTAGGCTAAAAGGGGCTTTTTCAAGAAAAAAAAAGTAATTTTTAAGCGAAATACGTACTTTTGTAGAAAAATAAAGCAACATGGTATTTTACGAAACCGCCGATAATTGGACTGATAAAGTCCTTAAAAATTTTCCTCGTTATGAACGTAAATTTATTGTTCATACTGACACCGAAATACTATTTGATAGCGCAGATATGCTCGAAGCAAATAGGTGGCGCATCGCTTACCAAACCGCAAACGGGCTTGGCGATGTTATGAGCCTTTATTTTGTAAATCCGCATTTCGGCCAAGTACGCATTAGAATGTTGAAAGTTCGGAGTATTCTAACAGGACAATGGGAGCCAACGTATCCCGTTTTATTCAAGTTAGATGATGGATCAACTATGAATTTCAATATGTTAGTAGATTCAGGTGCGGATATTTCTTTTATATCTAAAAACATCGGCGAGCAACTTGGCTTGACAAAAGCACCACATGAAACGATTGAAACAGCTTTTGGCGTTGGTAGTCGCTTGTCGTATTTGAATCGAACTTTAAATGTGAAAATTGATGATACAGAATTAGCTGTACGTTTTCTTTGGTCGCAAGATGAAGGCGTTAACGATATTATTCTAGGCCGTTTAGATGTTTTTGACCGCTTCGATGTCTTGTTTTCTCAAAAAAAACGCAAGGTTGTTTTTCTACCAAACGATGATGGTGACGCGGCGGTTGCCTAGTTTTTATGACAGAATAAGAAACACCCCCTCAGTAAAAATGCCCTTTTTAGTGCTTATTGCATTAAAAAGGGCATTCAATTTTATCCATAAAATTCCAAATGAAAATTGTTACGTTTCTAACAGAAAACTATTCAAACAATTGATTGTCAATTAATTGAAATCTAAAAACGCCAACAATTCCCTAAAAATGTTTTTGTCTATTCTCTTTTGACGCCTCACCTTTGTAGAGGATTACGGGAGGAAGCACATTTTGACATCACTTAGTTTCAGATTATATTTTCAAAAATAAAGTCATTTGAAAACTAACCTAAAAGGTGAATTTTTACATCAAAAGCTAGGAAAAACCAAATTTTTTGATACATTTGTACACTTAAATTAACGATTCCCCCGAATTCATTTATCATATTCAAAAACAAATGTACATGTACAACGCTACACTCACCAAAATTGCGGGGCTATTTTTCTGCCTTTTCAGTTTTCAACAATTTACCTACGCTTGCGGATATAGTTTTGTCGGTGACGGCAGTTCCTACATTCGCCTCGTCAACAACACCTTGACAAAAGACTATTTTGTCTCGAATGCCTCCTTCGGTACATCGCTCAACAATGCGAATTTAGGCACGGGCTTGACGACACTCATGCTCACCTACGGAGAGGCGCGTACATGGGAAAGCTGCACAAACGACGTTCGGGAAAACGCCATTTTATACCGAATTTATACCAACCCGTTAAGTCGTGGCACGTTTCAACCCGTTGGCTTGACCCAATTATCTCAAATCAACAACGGCTCCTACCGCGTGAAAACCCGTACAGGAACGCTATCAACGGATTTACTGACGGGCCTTCAATCGAATACGACGTATTTTATTGAAATGGTGATTCAACTGAAAATTGACACCGACGGCAACGGCACAATTGACGCCACAGCCCTCGGCGACAAAGATGCAAACGGCAACATTATTGCCTACGTCGCCACTTTTCAAACGGGTTTGATTGCGCAAAACGGCGGCTTTCCTGTCACCGTCACGGCAGTTGACCCAACGTGTAGCGGTGGCTCAAACGGCACAGCTTTGGCCACGCCGACGGGCGGCGTCGCCCCTTACACCTATAAATGGAGCAACAACGCAACGACCCCCTCAGTATCGGGCTTAGTTGCGGGCAATTACGCGGTTACGGTAACGGATGCAGCAGCCGCAAAAGGCATTCGCGTGTTTTCCATCAACAATCCGTCGGTAGTCGGTGCAACAATCGCTTCAACAAACGCAGGTTGCGGTCTGACAAACGGCACAGCAACCGCCACACCTTTCGGCGGCGTCGCCCCTTACACCTATACATGGAGCAACGCCGCAACGACCGCAACCGTCATGGGTCTTGCCCCAAATGCCTACACTTTGACCGTAAAAGACAGCAAAAACTGCTCGGGAACGGCGGCGGCAACCATCGGAGAAAACTGCGGCGGCGGCGGCACTTACTGCACTTCGTCGGCGAGTTCGCCTTGGCAAGAGTGGCTATCAAGAGTCAAATTAGGGACAATTGACAACGCATCGAGCAAATCCCCATACAGCGATTTCACAGCTTTACGCGCTAGTTTGAACACGGGCGGCAGCTACAATTTCTCATTGACGGCTGAATTTAGCTACTCTTTTAGCTCTTACGGTTGGAAAGTGTGGATAGATTATAACAAAAATGGCATATTTGAAGAGCCTACCGAAGTGGTTTTTTCAAAAACGGGCGTGCCGCCCGTGCCAAACGCAGCGTACACGATTACGGGGCCAATTATCATACCTTCATCGGCTCTCACGGGTGTAACACGGATGCGCGTAGCGATGAAACTAGGCGGTTTACCGACGCCTTGCGAGGCAATTGCGAACGGCGAAGTGGAGGATTACAGCGTCAATATCGTAAGCGGCGGCGGCGGTTCAACGTGCAGTATTTTGGCCGAAGCGTCGAATATTGTTTGCAACGACAACGGCACGGCAACAAATCCTGCCGACGATACCTACACGTTTTCGCTCAACGTAACGGGAACGGGTGCAAAATGGCAAACCACCATCGGCACAACAACCACAAAAGGTGTGATGAATACGCCAAAAACCTTCGGCCCTTACCCAATTAGCGGCGGCGATTTGAACTTTACGGTGCGTGATAGTGCAGACGCCACTTGCACTTTTGCGGCCTCGGTGACCGCGCCATCGCCTTGCTCGACGGGCGGCACAGCCCCGGGAACTTATTGCGCGTCGCAAGGCACGACGCCGTGGTTCGATTGGTTGGCGAACGTCAAATTTGGCACAATCAACAACCCCTCAGTAAAAACGTCGTATTCTAACTTCACCAACCTATCGGCGATTGTTGCGCCTAACGCAACGATTCCGATGCGCATAACGGGCGGTTTTGGCTACGGAACACCCGCAAAAACGGTCAAAGTGTGGATTGATTACAACCGCGACGGCGCATTTGGCACAACCGAAGTCGCTTTCACGGGCGTTATTCCGCAACCCGTCGGCAGCGATACGGCAGGTGTTTCGGGTGTCGTAACGATTCCCACAACCGCCATCGAAGGCACAACGCGGATGCGCGTCTCTTTGAAATCGGGCGCGACTGCACCGACGGCTTGTGAAACAATTGCGAACGGCGAAGTAGAAGATTATAACATTTTGATTGCAACACCCGTCGCTCCATTGATTGGTCGAGCAGGTACGTATCGGCGCGATATTTTGGAGATAAACGCAGCAAAAACGGCAGAATTGGTACAGATTTTTTGGACAACAAACAGTTCCCGCAAAAATGCGTTGTTTATTTTGGCGCGTTCTAGCGACGGAAAAACGTTTGAACCCATCTATCAAGTGGCCGCTTTCAAACCTTCCGACGATTTGGTGAACTACAATTTTGACGATAAAAAGCCACTCGACGGCCTGAATTATTACCGTTTGACGCTCGTTTATCTCGACAAATCGGCGACGACAATACCGCCTGTTTCAGTTCAATTTGATGCTTTTTCGGATTTTGCCCTCTTTCCAAATCCCGCTACTGAGGGGGTATCCATTGACGTAAAAAAATGGTTGAACAAAGCAATTAACATTGACATTACGGACAATGCGGGCTATGTCGTTTACGCTCAAAAACTTGATGCCCAACACGACCGTTTGCAAACGCTCGACGTGAGCAACTTGGCAAGTGGCAGCTATTTGGTGCGTTTGTCTGCGCCCAATCAACGGCCTTTGGTGAAGAAATTGATGATTTTGAAATAAGATTTTGGAATTATTAGATAGTAAAAAAACAACTCTTAGAGGGTTTAAAGCCCTCCAAGAGTTTGATAATCAATGTATTAACCTAACGCGGATTTGAAACCCGCGTTAGGTTTTTCTAAAAAACATAAAACGCACCCCCTCAGTATTTAACGCCTTTCAAGGGCAATTTTCCTTTTTTCATCCTATCTATCAATACTTTTGACCGCCCGTAACGTTCTTCAATATCGTACAATTTTTCAAGAAAACCCTTGTTTTTATCTTGAAAAACGGCAACATCGTGTAAATCTTTAAGCGCACCCACGGCAATATCATAAGCACTTGCTATTTTTCTATCGAGGTTGAAATAAACGGTTTTCCATAAACTAGCTTCCTCTTTCGCCAATTCGTTCATCCGTTTAATATGAGCATTGTGTTTGCTGGCGGCTGCGACGGCTAACCTTTCCGTTTGTTTACCATCCACTAAAGCCCAAATTTCGTCTAATGAAACGGAAGCTTTTGCAGTATATTTCGGTGTGGGTTCTAAACTGTCCAAATGCTTTTTAAACATCGTGTCTAACCGTGTTTCGCCATTGAAAAGCCTTAAAAGCCACGCATCTTTTTCTTTTTCAGTCAATTTTTTCAAGGCATTTTGAAGCGAAAAAGCATCGATTTTTGCAGGTTCAAAGCTAAAGGTTGCTGCTGCCGCTATCACATCTTCATCAAGGTCATACAAATCAATGAATGCTGACAAAGCTGCTGTTTTTCTTTTCAAATTAGCTGGAATCGGTGGTACAACATACTCGGATTCCTCCTCCTCTTCTTCCAATTCATAGTCATTCATGCGCCGCACCATGTCCAACCAAAAGGCAAAAAGCGCGCGATAATCGCCATTTAAAATGTCCTCACGCAGGGGCAATAACGCGCTCAACGTATCGTCACTTTCGTCAACCCATTCAGAATAATCGTCATCACAATATTCAAATTCTACTAAAACATAATCATCGCGGCGGGTTATTTCAATGCCTGTTGTGTAGCCCGTTACAGAGCTTGCATCAATTTGGAAGGCTTTTAAGGCCTCATAATCCACCATTTTCTTAGGAAATCGAAAAATAAGATGCCGCGTTCCCCAATTTGCTGTATAAAATAACGCATCAAAATAACGGGCAACACAATCCGACGGATTTTTACCAAAACTACCATACGAATAGTTGAAAGTAGCGCGGTGCGATGAGGCATTGCTGCGGCTCGACCACTTGTTGATTTCCCGACGTTCGCCGTCCGTCAAGGGCTTATCTATGCTTCTAAAATCATAATATTGAAACTCTGACATCGGATAATTCTTTGATTTTTAATGATTTACTGGTAACTTCGGGAATCTCAATTTACTCCTAATCTATGCCAAACAACGTTGTCATTGCGAGGAGGCACGACGAAGCAATCT
>JAYSRS010000514.1:0-9756 GCA_043720935.1 Saprospiraceae bacterium | reverse complement strand
GTTTTATGTCGCAAATCAATTTTTGAGTAAAAAAAGGCATTTTTGTGGCAAAAGATTTAGGAAATTTTGCAAATTTCCTAAATCTGATACCCCCTCAGTATTTTGCGACATAAAGCCGATAATTCCGAAAAAATATGTTAAAACTCTGTGTTCTCTGCGAACTCTGTGCGAAACTCTAAATTTTAAAAATATCTTTTTCTTCCCAATCGCTTTTTCGATAAGGCATCATAAATTCGGCAACCAAAATCAGCAGTGCAATGGCCAAAAACCATTGAAAATAAGACTCAAATTCGCTGAACGAACGGGCTTCTAATTCTCGTTTTTCCACTTTATCCACCCGATTTTTCAAGGCTTCGACCACATTTGTCGTGGCGGCGAGGTTAAAATATGCCCCTTCGGCGGCATTTGCAACATCGGTCAACATTTTTTCATTCACTTTTGAACGGACAGGTTGCCCATTTTCATCGCGTTTGAAATCAATCAAACCGCTCCCAAAATCAACGGGAATCATGCCCCCCTCAGTAGTGCCGACGCCGACGGTGAAAATCAGCAAACCATTGTCGTGCGCTTCTTTTGCGCGGTCAATCGCATCCGAATCGTGGTCTTCGCCATCACTGACAATGATTAATACTTTGTGATTTTTCGCCTCTTTACCGAACGTTTTTTCAGAAATTGCAATCGCGTCTGCAATCGCCGTGCCTTGCGTGGGCGCGTGGCTCGGATTTGCAGATTTGATAAACATTGCCGCCGCCGCATAATCAGTCGTCAAAGGCGTTTGTAAATACGCGTTTCCTGCAAATTCAACAAAACCAATACGTTCTCCCTTCAAAGCCGTTGCCAAATCAAGCGCAAAGGCACGGGCGCGCTCTAATCGGCTCGGTTTGATGTCGTCAGAAAGCATCGAATTAGAAATATCGAGCGCGATAATCACGTCCGACGCCCGACGTTTAGCCCGTTCGCGCTTCGTTCCCCATTGCGGATTGGCCCAACCAATGACTAAAAAAGCAAAAGCGACCATCAAAATGCCAAATTTTAAGGGGTGTTTCAAGAGCGACACCTGCGGCATGAGTCGCCGAACGAGGTCAAATTCACCAAATTTTAGCACGTCTCGGGCGCGGTTGCGGCGCGTGAGGTAGAAAAAAAGCGTCAAAACGGGGATAGCCGCTAACGCGTATAGATGAGTCAGATGTTCAAAACGAAACATAAAGCAATTTCAGATGTCAGATTTTAAAGCCTAATTTATTGACAATCAATTTTGTATAAAAAAATGCCCCCTCAGTATTGGCGGCATTTGGGCGGCGAAATTAGTAACGAAGTTGATAAATTTTCTTTTTTATTGGGCTTAGTCGCTTCAGAATCTTATGACATTCGTTACAGACGGTTGAGGATTTAAAATAGACAGTTGGAGATTTAAAATATTGTACGTTTTGAGAAACACCCCATAGTAGTTAGTCAATTTAATATTTATATAACTCTTGGAGGGTTAGAAACCCTCCAAGAGTTTTTACCCGACAAAATTAAATTGACTATCTACTCAGTAAAAATACCGTTTTTCTCCTGAAAATAAGAGAGAAACGGCTTTTTTCATTCAAAAGCCTACATCTTTGCGCCGTTACTAAGCGTGAGATACCCTTCCGTATTTTTTCTCGTTTTTATCAAAAATTAGAATAAAACAACATTATTTCATTTAAAAATCATCGTCAACATGATAAATAAAGTAGTAAAAAATGCCGACGCTGCCGTGGCGGACATCACCGACGGCTCGACCCTAATGCTCGGCGGTTTTGGCCTTTGTGGCATTCCCGAAAACGCGATTACAGCCTTACTCAAAACGGGCATTAAAGACCTGACGTGCATCTCAAACAACGCAGGTGTGGACGATTTTGGCATTGGTTTGATGCTCAAAACGCGGCAAGTCAAGAAGATGATTTCGTCTTATGTCGGCGAAAATAAGGAATTTGAACGACAATTGATGTCGGGCGAGCTGGAAGTCGAGTTGTTGCCGCAAGGCACACTCGCCGAACGCATTCGGGCGGGTGGCGCGGGCATTCCCGCCTTTTTTACCCCCGCAGGTGTCGGAACAGAAGTAGCCGAAGGTAAAGAAACCCGCGTTTTTGACGGGAAAACTTACCTAATGGAAACGGGTTTAAAAGCAGATTTTGCTATTGTCAAGGCTTGGAAAGGCGACACGGCGGGAAACTTAGTATTCAAAGGGACAGCCCGCAATTTCAATCCAATGATGGCGGCGGCGGGAAAAATCACCATCGCCGAAGTTGAAGAATTAGTGGCCGACGGCGACCTCGACCCGAACGAGATTCACGTCTCAGGCATCTATGTTCAACGCATTTTTCAAGGAGAAAATTATGAAAAACGCATCGAACAACGGACAATTACTAAGCCACAAGCCGCTGAAACGGTCAACAGTGCTTCAAATACTGAGGGGTATGGTTTGGATAAAAATCAAATTGCACAACGTATTTCAAGGGAATTGAAAGACGGTTATTACGTCAATTTGGGCATCGGGATTCCGACTTTGGTGGCCAATTATATTCCAAAAAATATTAATGTGGTGTTGCAATCCGAAAACGGTTTGTTGGGTATTGGTCCTTTTCCGACGGACGACAAGGTGGATGCTGATTTAATAAACGCGGGAAAACAAACGGTGACGATGCAAGCAGGTTCGTCATTGTTTAGTTCGGCAGAAAGTTTTGCGATGATTCGCGGCGAACACGTACACTTGACGATTTTGGGCGCGATGGAAGTGTCTGAAAATGGCGATATTGCGAACTGGAAAATCCCGGGAAAGATGGTGAAAGGCATGGGCGGCGCGATGGATTTGGTGGCTTCCGCCAAAAATATTATCGTGGCGATGCAACACGTCAGCAAAGATGGCAAGTCTAAACTATTGAAATCCTGCACTTTACCCATTACAGGAATCAATTGTGTGAAAAAAATCGTTACCGAACTCGCCGTTTTGGAAATCATGCCTGAAGGCGGTTTTAAACTCTTGGAACTCGCGCCAAACGTGACCGTTGAAGACGTTAAAAAAGCGACGGAAGGGAAATTGATTGTCGAAGGGGAAATTCCAACGATGGTATTTTAACTCCTTCTAACGTCGGCGAGGTTTGTAACCTCGCCGACGTTAGAAGGAGATACCCCTCAGTAAAAACGAAACAATGAGCAACAGAACGCCCAATGAAATCATCACAATTGTTTTTTGGATAGTATCTAAACCCATTAAGTCAAATAAAAACAACATTAACACACTTAATAAACTTGTAATTAAAGCAAATTGAGCGTTTTTAAAGTGCTTTAAATTAATTAAATTCAAAACAGCCACAAATAATAAGCTGTAATTAATTAACCAAACAATTCTTAATCGGTCAATATTGTCATCAATAACTTTATCCATCAATGAAATATCGTATTGCCAACTGAAATAATTGCTAATTTCGTTGTAAAATAAACAATAAATTAAAATCGGAATAACGCTTGTTAAAAAATAAGTTGCTAATTTATTATTCACTTTATTTCCGTGCATATAAAGCGCAAATTTATCGCTCAAATGAATACATCTAATGCTTATAAAAGCAACAATAACAAAGGCCGTTGTTGAACAATAAACATTAAAAATAGACGAAATTTGCACATCGTAGGCGTTGTGACTGTCGTGCATCCAATTGAGATAATAGTTTGATTGCCAATCATTTATAAGACTAAAAACGGTCAGAATCCACAGACAATATGACGCGTTTGCGTAAACAGGCAGAACTTTGGCACGGCCAACCCAATACGCAATTGTCATGGTTATTGCCCACAATAGGGTCACTAAATAGCCTTCAAATTGAACAGCAATAGCCACTGTAATAAACAACATAGCAAACCAAGAAAGCGTATTAAATAAGCTGCGGTCAGTCAGATTTTTACGATAAACAGCTATGCTAATAACTAAATGAATCAGTGCATTAAATAAAATAAATAAACTTTGGTAAATTGAACCAAATCTATTACTCTCTAAAATTACAACACCTAAAATAAAGAAAAAGAAAGCATTAAAACACAAAACAAGCAATTGTGCAACTGAAAACGCTTCGTTTTTAAGCCATTTATACGCCATAAAAACGGTATAAAATAGAGCAAAAAATAAAGTTAAATAAGTGGCGGCAATTGTTGGTCTGCCATAATTATAACCTTTATTGAGCCATGAAATAAACAACCACCAAGTAATAACAAAGGCTAAATAGTACAAAATACGCCAATCGCGCTTGAAAGAAATCACTAAAATACCAATATTTACAATCGCCATGTACGTAAATAGCGTAATCGGTTGGTCTTCGCCCGTACTCAATAAAAAAGGAACGGCATAAGCACCCACTAAACCACCAACGGCAATCAATTGCTGATTGTATTTTAAAGCCGAGGCCACCGTGATAGCTGCCACTAAAACCATTATACCAAATGCCACCGTTTGCGGCATCAAGGCATAAAAAGCATAAGCGGCATACCGATGTCGGATTTGGGATGTCGGCCACAACTCAAAACCTTTTGTTATTCAGAAGGAACAAAACTTAAAAACCAAAGCCTCCACCGCCAGGCGTTTCAATCACAAACGCATCGCCCGCCACTAAATCAGCCCCGTCAATCCCTTTCAACTGCTTCTTTTTACCATTTTTTAAAATTAAAAATTGACGACCGACTTGACCATTTTCGCCTTGATTTAGCCCGAACGGTGCGACTTTCCGATGTTGCGTCAGCACCGACAAAGCGACATCTTCCAAAAATGTTAACTGCCGAATAATGCCATTCCCGCCTTGAAATTGGCCTTTTCCCCCTGAATTTTGCCGAATTTTGAACACATCAAGCCGCACAGGATATCGAAATTCCATAATCTCGGGGTCGGTGATGCGGGTGTTTGTCATGTGCGTATGCACGGCGTCCGTGCCGTTGAAGCCATTTCCCGCACCGCTTCCGCCGCAAATCGTTTCGTAATAGCCAAAATTATTATTGCCAAAAAGTACGTTGTTCATCGTGCCTTGTCCGCAAGCGATGAGGTTCAAGGCTTTCAATAGCGTATCGGTCAGGCGTTGACTCGTTTCGACATTGCCGCCGACAACCGCAGGGTTTTTAGTTATAAGTGATAAGTGATAAGTGATAAGTTGAGCGGCACCGACATCCGACATCCCAAATCCGACATCAGATACCCCCTCAGTATTTTCATAAAAGTTAGGGTTCAGAATTGAGTTTTCGGGTAAAATCAATTCGACATTTTGCATAAACCCTTCATTTAGAGGGATTTTATGCGTAATCATTAAACGCAATACGTAAATGACGACCGAATTGACAATGGCAGGTGTGGCGTTCAAATTGCCTTTGTGAACGGGTGATGTGCCTGTAAAATCAAAAGTAATTTTATCGCCCAAAGTGATTTTTACTTTCAAAATCGTTCCATCATCCAAGCATTCTTCGGCAGAAAAAACGGTTTGATTGTTTGCATTTTGAATAAAAGTTCGGAGCGATTCCGTCAATTTTTCGGCAGAATAATCCTTCAAACGCTGCATATAATGGTGAACGGTCGCCAAATCGTGCGTGGCTACGAGTTGCTGCAAGGCTTCTACCCCATTCAGATTTGCGGCAAGTGCGGCGTTCAAATCAGCCAAATTTTCATCCACCGAGCGCGTTGGATAAAGCGCATTCTCCAACACATAACGCATTGATTGCCAATCAACTACACCATTTTTGGCCAAATACATCGGCGCAATAATCACGCCTTCTTCGACCAATTTTGTTGCATTCGGCGGCATCGAAGCGGGCCGAATACCGCCAATTTCGGCGTGGTGACAACGGTTGGCCACGTAGCCAATTAATTGCCCCCCCTTCCCGAAGGAATCGGAATCTTCAACACTAAAAACGCTTGAAATCAGCGTCACGTCGGGCAAATGTGAACCACCGTAAGCGGGGTGATTCGTCACAATTGTATTGCCTTTTTCTATCTTAATTTTCTTCAAAACCGACCTCACGCACACACCCAAGCTGCCCAAATGCACGGGAATATGCGGCGCGTTCGCAATCAAAAAACCATCGGCATCCAACAGCGCGCAACTAAAATCAAGGCGTTCTTTGACATTGACACTCAAAGCGGTGCGTTGCAAGAGCGCACCCATATTTTCGGCAATGCCCGTAAAACGATTTGTAAATAATTCTAAATCAATAGTTTCTGAATTATTTTTTTTATCATTTGTATCAACGTCGTTAAAACCCTTGTTTTGATTTTGAGAATTTAAACGAATAATCGCCGATTCATTGTCATCAATTATCAAGGTATAATCTGCTTCAACAACGGTCGTCGAATAGCTATCAAGCAAGAGCGCGAAGCCTTGAATTGTCGCACCAATCGCCAAATCATCTCTGAAATAAACGGGAACTTCTACCCATTTTTCGTTCACCAAAGCAGTAATTTTATGACGAAAATCGGGTTTATACTGAGGGGTCACGTTCGGAGAACTTTGAAAGTTCCCCGAACGTTTTGCCTTCTCCGCCGCAATCACGCGGATGCTTTCAATTTCGATAGGCCGATTGTTGATCCAATGACCAAACTGTTTTTGGTACATCGCCTTAAAATTCTCTTGAAAATCGGCGTTAAAATCCAACTCAATTGCAGCGTCTTGACCTTTCAGTCGGCAAAAAATAAGCGATTTTTTGAGGCTAATGTCTTGTAAATCAATACCTTCTGCGGCAACTTTGGCCGTGGCTTCGGCAGCAATTTTATCAAACGCTGATTGCAAATCCGCAAACGGCATTTCATCCACCGTTTTCAAAATTTGGGCTTCCGCAAACCGTTCAACTCTGGCATTTAGAATGCCATAAGCCGACAACAGACCCGCGTATTTAGGGACAATAATCGTCGTCATGTTCAACAGTCGCGCCATGCTGCACGCGTGCAAACCGCCCGCCCCGCCAAAAACAAGCAGCGCATACTGAGGGGGTGCATAGCCTTTGGCCACCGAAATTTTGCGAATTGCCTCGGCCATCCGCTCGTTTGCAATGGTTAAAAAGCCGTTCAAAATGTCTTCTTTGAACATCGCTTTGCCCGTTTTTTCTTGGATAAATGCTTGTAAATCAACGAGTTTTGTGCGCGCTGCTTCCGTAAAAACGGGAATCCCAAATTGCGCCGCATCGAGCCGACCGAGCAATAAGTTAACGTCCGTAATCGTCAACGGCCCATTCGCACCGTAGCAAGCGGGGCCGGGAAATGCACCCGCACTTTCGGGGCCAACGCAGAGTTTTATGCCATCAAAATAGCAAATTGAGCCACCTCCCGCCGCCACCGTTTCGATGTTCAAAGCGGGTGAAAAAACGGTTGCGTTGCGGATTGTGATGTCAAAACGGTAGTCAAAATCACCGTCAAAACGCGCCACATCGGTACTCGTTCCGCCCATATCGAAGGTGATTAATTGGTCGAAACCACTTGCTCGCCCCTTCGCCGCCGCACCGACAACGCCACCTGCGGGGCCACTCAACAGGCTGTCTTTTGGCATAAAAAACGCTGAATGCACAAGGCTTCCCGCGCTCGTCATCACACGTAAGACATCGGTCGGCAATTTTTCGATGATTTTATTCAAATAATCGTGTAAAATTGGGGCGAGATAAGCATTCACCACCGTCGTTTCGGCACGCGGAACGAACTTGATTTGTTGCGATAATTCAGAAGAAATGGAGACGTAAGCAAAGTGTTTTTCTAGCTCAATTTTCAAGGCTTGCTCATGCGTGGGATTGCGGTAGGCGTGCATGAGTGCGACGGCGACAGATTCGATTTTTTTGGTTTTAAAATACTTTATTTTTGCGGCTAAATCATTAATAATCAATGGTTTAAAAATAAGACCATTGGCATCCAAACGTTCCGAAATTTCTCCCGATTCTGTATAAAGTGGTGTTGGTTTTTGAATATTTAAAGCGAATAAATCGGGCCGTTGTTGCGTACCAATTTTCAGAATATCGGCAAAACCTTCGGTGGTCAAAAAGGCCGTTTTCGCCCCTTTTTCTTCCAACAAAGCATTCGTTCCACGGGTCGTGCCGAGGCGTAAAGTCAAGAGTGGAAATGCGGTGTCTAAGGCTGTTTCAGTGATTAAACGGGCTGCCAAAATCGGTGCTTCTTCATTCGCTGTGATGGCAAACGACGCCTTTTTACCGACACAATCCGACGGCAAAGGCTCGTTTAAAACGATGATTTTTTTATCAAAATCATAGCTTTTCACATAAAAATCACCGTTTTTACTGAGGGGGTCATTCAGTAATTCAAAGCGATAATTTTGGAAAATATCGCGTTTAACAGGCCAATTATTTTGAATATAAAACGTTTGCCCGTCCACCCAACCCACAATTGAGCCGCGCAAACTACTGTTACTCAACACTTTACACGTGAGCATTTGCCCATTAGGGTCAATCGCTATGCAATCGGTGAATGTGCCGCCTGTATCAACGGCGATGAGAAAATGTATCATAAATTTCTAACTAAAAATCAGTGCAAATCAGTCGCATCAGCCCAATCAGTGGGCCATCAAAACCCATTAACGCTGCCAAATCGCCCATCCTTGCTCCGCTTGTTCAACCAACATTTCTAAGCCATTCATAGTCTTTGCACCGCGTTCTTCGGCGAGTGTCATGAGGCGTGTTCGCAACGGATTATAAATCATATCAAATATAAAATGCTGATTGTCAATGAATTGAAACGGCAATGGTGGCACCCCCTCAGTATTTGGGGTCATCCCGAGTGGCGTTGAATTGACAATTAAACGGTGCGATTGCATGATGTTTTTATCTAAATCATCATAACTCAACTGCCCGTCTGCACGCGTCCGCGAGACGTATTTAAACGGAATATTATTTTCTCGAAAAGTATAAGCCGCCGCCTTTGCCGCTCCACCCGTCCCTAAAATCAAGGCTTGCAGACCTTCGGGAAAACGACCGTTAAGCAGATTCAAAACCGATTTTTCAAACCCAATCACATCCGTATTGTAGCCCATCAAATGCGGTAAATCACGACCTTTCGTCCACGTAATTTTGATACAATTAACCGCCCCGACCGCCGCCGCACTCGGGTCAATCGCGTCGAGCAACGGCATCACGGCCATTTTATGCGGAATCGTTACGTTCAAACCGACGATGCGATTTTTAGACCCCCTCAGTATTTCGGGCAATTTTTCAATACGGTCAATCGAGAACAATTCATACGCCCATTCCGCGCTAAGTCCTTGATTTTCAAACTTTTCGGTAAAATATTTTTTGGAAAAAGAGTGTCCAAGCGGGTAGCCAATCAAGCCAAGTTGTTGCATAAAAAACGTTAATTTTAGAAATGAAAGCGTGAAATTAAAACGCCCTTTTTGACCACAGCATTTATCAGCGAAAAGTTTTGGGCAACAAGACAGAATTAAATGTTGATGGGTTTCGGCGGTCACAAAATGAATTGTCATTTTTCGTCAAACTCTGTCATTTTTCATCTGACGAATGTGACTTCGTTGTTATAGGTCGTCAAGAAAGAAATTGCTTATATGGTTTTCATTAACAAAATTTTACAAAGCGCTGGGGATTTCAGGTTTCAGCCTTCAAATTTCAAATCTGAAATCTAAAACGGAATCGTCGGCTTTAGGGTACAACGGTGCTTTTTATAAAAAATAAAATACGTAAAGTGTTGATTACCAACATTTACGAAATCTTTAAGATTTCGTAAATGTGCGCTGTACCATAAAGCCGATAATTCCG
>JAYSRS010000513.1:0-9759 GCA_043720935.1 Saprospiraceae bacterium | reverse complement strand
TTGGTTGCATCACTTACCCAAAGTTCTTTTGAAAACCCGTTGTAAGCGACATAGCCAGGCTTGTAGCCTAATGTAATCGTTTCAGTCACTTTTTGAGTCGCTACGTCAATTTCAGATACTGTTTTATCGGTTTCATTGTCGCAATACATTTTTCCATTTGACGCTGCCCACGCACCTACGGGCGCAGCACCTACGGGAATAGTCGTTTTGACGGTCTTAGTGGCGGGGTCGATAACGGTAACGGTTGCATCGCCCGTATTGGCAACAAAAACAAGGCTACCGTCTGCGGAAAATGTGACTTCCGAGGGCATTTTGCCTACTTTTATTGTCTTGGTCTGCGTAAAATCGGTTGTGTTGAAAACGAATACCTCACCAACATCTGCGCCTTGACCAACCCAAAGTTCCTTACCGTCGGGCGAAAAAATACCGTTGTGCGGTAGTGAGGCAGTCGTCAAAATACGGTATTCATTACCCGTTTTAGTGTCCAAAATAATGACTTTGTAACCCGTTGTTGCTGAACTACCGTGACCCGCATGACCTCCACTCACGTCTTGCGAAATGATGCCAATCGCCATAAGGGATTTATCTTTGTTAAAATAAATATGGTGCGGAAAACTTGCACCGTTCAAACCAATCGTTTCAGTCACTTTATTGGTTGAAATATCTACAACTTGAACCGTATTATCACCGCCATTGACCACAAAAGCGGCAGCGTAATTGATATTCAAATTGGGCATAATGGTCGTGCTTTTTTTACAAGCCACGACGGTTGCCAATGCCAGCAATGACAAAGCAACAAATGATTTAGCTTTACTAAACATTTGATAATCAGATTTTTATGAAATTAAAAATAAATAAATTGAAAAAATAAAGATAGACCTATGGCTATCAAATAGAAAGGACGCTTATTGGCGGTTGCCAAATATCGTTAACAGAAGAATTTGAAAATACCTGTTTATAGAAGAAATCATTTTTGAAAATGAAAACAGGCAAAGGACTTGACATATCAAGTATAAAAAGTTTAGGTAAGTCGGCTAAAAAAGTTGTTGAAACAGAACAAGAACAATCTCCGTCACCACAACAGCCTTTTTTTTGTTTTTGTGTATCTGATGAATGTTTTTTGCAACACGCACTTTGGCAATTGCTATTAGAACTTGATTGCGCCTTTTTACAACAGGCTTTTTGGCATTTTGAAACAGTGTGTTGTACTTCTTTTTTTGATTTGCTTTTATCACACGCCCACGCAGAGAAATATGTTGCTGTCGTGAACACGAACAACAATACAATTTTGAGCGATATGGAAAGCAATTTTTTCATCTTCTATAAAAACGTAAAAATAAGTAAATATGTTGTCTCTCCTTTAATTTTTTCCTATTTGCTACAAATAGAAACGGCGGCTTTGCCGCCGTGTGGGGCGAAGCCTCACCGATTTTTTTATTTTATTTTATTGTGGTATTTTTTTATTCGGAATTATCGGCTTTACGGTACAGCGTACGTTCGGGGAACTTTAAAAGTTCCCCGAACGTTGAAAGTTCCCCGAACGTTGAAACGCACTGATAATCAATGAGTTAAAAATTATTAATTAGTCAAAAAGTTTTTTGTACCATAAAGCCGATAATTCCGAAATAATATGTTGTACGGACGAAAAGATAATTTACCACTCAAATATTATGGCGTTTATGGTGTCACAGCACTAAAGAACGGCTTTTTTACTGAGGGGTCTTTTTCTAGTCAAATTTCAGTGTACGGCTTGAAATCTGAAAACTTTTAAATCTGAAATCCTCAATTTAATCCAACATTTTTTTCCACTCTGCCACCTTCATCATCAATTCAATCGGCGTCATGGTGTTCAAATCCATTTTATCTAAGGCGTCTTTAATGCGTTGCAAACGCGGGTCGCCAATGTCAAAAATATTCATTTGCATGGGCTTTGAAATGCCTTTTACCTTTGATTGCATAGCGGTTTTTGATTCTATAGTGAGGGGTGCTGTGTCGGTTTCTTTTTTATCGGTTTCCCCTTTTTTCTTAACTTCTCTTGGCGTATCGTCTTGAATATCAATGTGTTTTTGTTCCAATTGCGCTAAAATTTCGTTGGCTCTGTCCACGATTTGTTGGGGCATTCCCGCCATTTTAGCGACGTGAACGCCGAACGAATGTTCAGAACCGCCGACCGTCAATTTTCGCAAAAAGATAACTTTTGACCCTAATTCCTTCGTTGCTACGTGGTAATTTTTGACGCGGTTAAATTTTTCGGCCAATTCATTCAGTTCGTGGTAATGTGTGGCAAATAAGGTTTTGGCGCGGAAGGGATTTTCGTGCAGATATTCAGCAATTGACCAAGCGATAGAAATGCCGTCGTAGGTCGAAGTGCCGCGCCCGATTTCGTCCAAAAGAATCAAAGAACGGTCGCTGATATTGTTCATAATGCTCGCCGTTTCGTTCATTTCGACCATAAAAGTGGACTCGCCGCTTGAAATATTGTCGCTCGCCCCGACTCGCGTAAACACTTTGTCCAAAATGCCCAAAGTTGCCGCCTTTGCAGGAACAAAACTGCCCATTTGCGCCATCAAACAAATCAAGGCGGTTTGCCTTAGCAATGCCGATTTTCCCGCCATATTTGGCCCCGTTATCATCAAAATTTGTTGTTCTTCTTTGTCTAAAAACACGTCATTTGGCACGTAGCTGTCGCCTAACGGCAATTGCTGTTCAATCACAGCATGACGGCCTTCTTTAATGTCAATGTCATACCCCTCAGTAAAAACGGGTTTTGCATAGCGATTTTTGTCTGCAATTTCAGCAAATGAGCGCAAACAATCGACAATGCCAATCACCGCCGCGTTGTGTTGAATCGGTTGTACAAAATCCAACAATGAGCCGATTAAGGATTGAAAAACACGCTCCTCAATCGCTTGAATTTTCTCCTCGGCGGTCAATATTTTTTCTTCCAACACCTTCAATTCGGGCGTAATATAACGCTCGGCATTTGCGAGGGTTTGCTTGCGAATCCAATCCTGCGGTATTTCGATATTTTTATATTTGGCGGTCACTTCTAGGAAATAGCCAAAGACGTTGTTGAAACCAATTTTCAAACTCGTGATGCCCGTTTTTCCTATCTCTTTTTGTTGAATTTCAATGAGTAATGCTTGAGCATTTTTGATTATGTTTCTTAAATCATCTAAATCAGCATCGGCATAATCGGCAATCACACCGCCTTTTACGAGGTTTACGGGCGGCTCTTCAACCAACGTATTTTCTATGTCTTCGCGGATTTTTCGACAAGGATTTAAGCCATCGGCGAGTTTTTGCAAATAGGCATTTGAGGCGTTTAGAGGCGTTCGCAGTAGCATTTGCATCGGCTCAATTGTCGCCAAAGCACGGGCTAATTGTCGGACTTCCCTTGGGTTTATTTTGCCCAAAGGCACTTTTGAAATCAGTCGTTCCAAATCGCCAATTTGACGAATCAAGGTTTCTAATTCTGACTTAAACGCTTGATTATTAATGAAATATTGAACAGAATTTAACCGTTGTTCAATGGCGATTTGATTTTTCAAGGGCATAACGACCCATTTTTTCATCAGTCGCGCCCCCATCGGCGAGAGGGTTTTGTCAAGCACGTCGAGCAAGGCGCGCCCGCCTTCATGTGAGGGTGTGAGGAGTTCCAAATTGCGAATTGTAAAACGGTCGAGCCAGACGTATTTATCAGGTTGCAGCCTTGAAATTTGGTTGATGTGCTTCAAATTCGTGTTTTCGGTCGTCGCCAAATAATGCAACGCCGCCCCCGCCGCCATTTGTCCAAGCCGCATGTCTTCGATACCAAAGCCTTTCAAACTTGGCGTTTTGAAGTGTTCCAACAGTTTTTCACGGCCATAATCTTGTTGATAGACCCATTCATCAAGGGAATACGTGTAGAATTTATCACCAAAACGCTCTTTAAAATCGGTTGATTGACTTTTTGCAAATAGAATTTCGGCAGGTTGAAAACTCTGAAACAGCTTTTCAACGTACAGCCAATCCCCCTCAGTAACCAAAAATTCGCCCGTCGAAATATCCAAAAATGACACACCAATATAGTCTTTTTGCACCGCCAAAGCCGCTAAATAATTGTTGCGGCGTTGGTCTAACAATTTATCATCCGACGTCACGCCAGGCGTAATGACTTCCACAATACCCCGCCTTACAATCCGCCCCGTCACGGGTTTTTCCAATTGCTCACAAATCGCCACGCGATAGCCCGCCCGCACGAGTTTTGGCAAGTAGGTATCTACGGAATGATAGGGGAAACCCGCCAATTCGGTATCTGCCGACCCGTTGTTGCGGTTCGTCAAGGTGATGCCTAAAACGCGCGCGGCGGTAACGGCATCTTGCCCAAAAGTCTCATAGAAATCACCGATTCGGAATAATAAAATGGCGTCGGGTTGCTTTTTTTTGGCTTCGTAATACTGCCGCATCAAAGGCGTTGTGGTGTCTTCACCCAAAGGTTTTTTGTTGGAATTGTCCGATTTAGAGGGTCTTGCCATAGCTGTAAGTGAATTAAAAATTAAAAATTAAGAATTAAAAATTTATGCACGACGACTATCAATTAGTTGTGAATTGAAGTCTGTTAGTTTGTTATTTTATAATTCCTAAAACGTGAAAAAGTGAAGTAAAAAACGGTGAATGATAAGTGGTTGCAAAAGTATTTTTAAAAATTAGAAAATCGGCAAAAAAAGAGGCCCCTCAGTATTTTTCCTAGAAAAGCCTTAAAAAATACCTATTTTTTGCAGTATAAAGCACGTATTTTGCGCTTAATTTGGCCTAAAATACTACCTTTGGGTATAAATTTTAAAAAAATGGGATATAGTAATTTTAAGAAAATACGTCAAGTCACTAAGAAATTTGGCTTAAAAGCGCGTTTAACGCCTTTGTTTGAAGAAAAAATCACGCCTCAAAAGGCGAGTGATTGGTTATTGAAAAGCCTTGAAATTGCTTACAAAGCCCCTACAACGACCGAAAAAGCAAAATCGGAACGTTTGGTGTCGCCGATATTGATGGAAATCGTACAATTGTTTGAAGACGACGTTACGATGTTTTCGGGTGAGGAATTAAATATCAATTCAAATGATGATTTGGCAGGGCCTTGTGATTTTTTCTTTGGCTTATATCCGCTTTCTCCCTACATTGAAACGCCGATAATTTCGATTGCCGAAGCAAAAGATGAAGATTTAGAATGGGGTTTGGGGCAATGTGCCGCGCAATTGTACGGGGCTTTTTTGATGAATCAACAAGAAGGAAAAGACATTCCAGTTCTCTACGGCTGTGCGACGGACGGCGTGGAATGGCAGTTTTTAAAATTTGAGAATGATACGTTTTATATAGACCCCAAACCAATAACGGATTTGCCGCAAGTGTTAGGCACATGGCATTGGATTATTCGGTTTTTTATTGATAATTATGGTAAAAAATATAACGCGTAAATAATTGGACGAAGTTATTTAGTGCCAAACAAAATCTACTTTTTTCAACGTTCGGGGAACTTTAAAAGTTCCCCGAACGTGCGCCATAACGTGCGCCGTACCATAAAGCCGATAATTCCGTAAAAAATTAAGAGAATGACACATATAAAAGTAGTACCGCCGTCGCATCAAACGGGTTTTGAGGACATTTTAATTCGGGTTGAACAACTCGACAAACCCACTTTGTTGCAGTTTGTGGACATCGTTAAGGACTTGGTTTATAAAAAGAATAGCACCAATGTCTATGAAACTCAATTGCTCAAAAAGATAAAAAATAACATTCCTGCAAGCATCAAAAGGCGGCAAAAACAACTGTATGCCAAAATGCAAAACAATGCTTTGACTTTTTCCGAAAAAGAAGAATTGATGCTATTAAACGCCTTGATTGAAGAGAAAACGGCTGAAAAAATTAGATTTATGGGTGAATTAGCACAACTTCGACACGTTTTTTAAGCCACTAGAAGATTGCATCCCCGCATATCCGAATTGTCCAAACGCCCCAACACTTCAAAACTGCCATCGCCATAAACGCGCCCTAAATCGTCCGTTGCAATAAAACTACACGTATCCAAATTGGCCAAATCAATGACGTTCAAGATGCCTAATTTACCTTCGGGCGTTTGGCAACTCAACGGGTCATTTATTTCTCTCGACAACACGCGTAAGGTAGAAGTGGCCTCAAAAATGCCGTGGCCTTGGGAATAACCTTGCGAAAACAGTTCCGTCATGCCGTATTCTGAATGAATTGTGGCGACGCCGAAGCCTCGGGCAAGCGTGTCGTGGAGTTCGGAGCGAATCATCTCGCGGCGACGGCCTTTCATGCCGCCTGTTTCCATGACGATTAATTTAGGAAAATCAATTGTATATTTTTCAACAAAATCCAATAGGCCAAAACTCACACCTATCAATAAAGTCGGTACATTTGCTGCCTGACACCCCCTCAGTATTTTGGCCAATTCGGCGTGTTCATTGAGAAAAAAACCACTTTGCGGGTGTTTTGAAAGGTGAATAAAATCATCCACCATCGCAATCAACGACGAACCTGACCGCTCTAAATAAGACGGCAATAAACCTAAAATGCAAAAATTGTCTATCTTGCCGTAAAATTGCTCAAAGCCTTGTCGGGCAACTTGTTTATAAAAATCTAATTCACGCGCAAAATGCTGACTCGTAGTGTGGCCCGTTGTGCCAGAGCTTGAAAAAACGGCTTCGTGTGGCCATTCACCCGTTTTTAGAATTTGATTTTTAAAAAATTGAATCGGCAAAAACGGAATGTCCGACAATTTTGACACCGCCGCCGCATCTTTGCCAATCAATGAACAATAACGCCGATAAAATGCGTTATATTTGTACTGAAATGCAAAGACTTCCAAGGCCAATGCGTTAAAGTCGGCATCAGAGAAAGGCCCCCTCAGTATGTGGGCTTTTAAATGGTGTCTTAAAGTATTATCCACGTTGTTATTTAAAAATTTGAGAAATTGTTTTATAACCTTAGAAACTGTTTTAAAACCTATTTACACGGTTTACGGGCTGTTTTTCGCTTCGCTCAAAAGACGCTAATTGAGCAAATCTATCGGAGCGACGTTGTTTTTTTGTTGAAAAATATTCGATTTTTCAACAAAAAACAACGTCGCTCCTAAAAAATCCTTTTCCGCACGCCTTTCAAGCGAAGCGAGAAACAGTGCGTAAGGTTTTAAAACAATTTCTGATAATCAAAATGTTATGAAAATGAAAAATATGCTTTTTGCGGCGTTCGCGCTTGTTGTCATCGGTTTTGTTACGTGCATCCGACCACCCGATTATCCAATTATTCCGAAGATTGCTTTTGTGCGGATGAGTAAAAATACGTTGAAACAAGGCAATACATCCAGCGACTCGTTGCGTTTGACCTTGAGTTTTGAGGACGGCGACGGCGATATTGGCAGCAACGACAGCCTCAACGTCTTCCTCACGGATACGCGTCAGTCGGGGGCAACGCCCGAGTCTTTCCGAATGCCCCTCGTGCCAGAACAAGGGGCGAAGAACGGCATTAGTGGCGAAATTTCTCTACTTGTTTACACAACTTGTTGTCTGCCAACGTGCAACTCATTTCTGAACAAGCCCGTGGACAGTTTGTTTTATGATGTTTATATCAAAGACCGAGCAGGAAATAAAAGTAATGTCTTGCGGACGCCGTTGATTGCTTTGAAGTGTAAATAAGCACCCCCTCAGTATAAAACGCTAAACGGCTTACAAAACACGTGTTTTGTAAGCCGTTTAGCGTTTTATACTAAGGGGCATTAAATTTTGAAATCCCTTGAAATTAACTTTCTTCATCCACTTTAAAACAAGCAATAGCCGCCAAAACCATGCAAACACCTGCCAAAACGAGGGCATTGCGTGGGTCGTCACCGAGGAGTGATTTGTAGAAAAGCGGCACGGTCAACATACCAATAAATTGCGGTACGCAAATAAAACCGTTAAAAATACCCATGTAAACGCCCATTCTATCACCTTTCACGGCATTTGCCAACATCAAATAAGGCATTGACATAATTGAACCCCAAGCCAAACCGATGAGCCCCATGCCTGCTAGGTAGATGTATTTGTCATTTGACAAAAGTGTCAAGAAAAAGCCGACAGCCCCGATACTTAAAAATACGGCGTGTGTGGCTCTACGACTGCCAATCATTTTTGAAATTTTCGGAAGGAAAATCGAAATGGTGAAACACGTAATACTAAACATAGCAAAACATAAGCCTCCCCAAGCACTACCTGCTTCAAAACCTGCGGGGTTTGCCTCTGGACTTGGTGCATCGTAAGCATATTTTGATACCGATAAAGACAAATATTGCCACATCAACGGTAAGCCATACCAAGTGAAAAATTTAACCCACCACAACTGTTTCATTACTTTGGGCATTTCAGACAATGAAGCCAAAATTTCCTTGAAAACGGGCAACATTAAAACGCCGTAAAGTCCGACAGAAATACCACCTGCCCACATCAAGCCAGCCGTTACGCCGCCTGTACGTGAAGCAAATAAACCGCCCATGATGGCACTGCCAGCCGTAATGGCTAAATGCCAAAAACTGATGTTTTTTGTTTGTTCAGCAGTAAAAATGTTGGGTTTTTTGTAGCTGTCGTCAACTGGTGGATATTCTTTGGTGGTGTACATTGTCCAAAAAACAGTCAGTAAAATACCTGCTGCGCCGACATAAAATGGATAGCGAACGGCGTTGGGAATGCCATTTGACAAGGTCTCTTGGTCAGCAGTAATGGCCATTGACAAACCAATTAAAGGGAGAATAAAAGGTAAGGCCATACCCATCAAATTGGCTAATGTTTGACCAAAACCGACCATAAATGACTGAACGGAAAAGCCCGTAGGCCGTTGTTCATTGTTCAACATATCACCGACGAAAGCACGAAAAGGCTCCATCGAAGAGTTCAAACCCGCATCTAACAACCACATCAAAGAAGCGGCCATCAAAACGGAAGACGAATTAGGCATCAAAATCATGGCAATGCTACCAACGATTGCCCCGATGAAAATGTAAGGTTTGCGGCGGCCCCATTTTGGCGACCAACTTTTATCGGACAAGGCACCGATAATCGGCTGCAACAAAAGTCCTGTAAGCGGCCCTGCGAGCCAAAGACCGGGAATTGAGGCTTCATCTGCACCCAAATAGCGATAAATCGGCGACATATTGGCCTGCTGTAAGCCAAAACCGTATTGAATACCCAAAAAACCGAAACTCATGTTCCAGATTTGCCAAAAACTGAGATTGGGTTTGTTTGTTACTGAGGGGCCTGTTTCCCCACTAAATGCTTGTGATGCCATACATTCCTATTGTTTAATTTTAAAAAAACGTTGCTTTTCCGAAATTTTGCGTAATGATATTGAAAGTTCCACAAAATTTTAGAGACAAGCATTTTTTTATAAAAAAACTTTTTGAAAATGTCTGTGCATCTCTAATAACGATGTGCTAAAATTAGGGTTATTGTCAAGGCAATTTGCAAGTTACCCTGACAATTTAGCACTATAGAAAGTAAAAAAAAAACGTGACTATTTAGGTCTCCACAGATTACACGGATTTAGAACCGTTTTTCACTTAAAATTCGTGTAAAATCCTTGCGATTGGTGTCTAAATTCGTGAAAATCGGTGTAATCCGTGGATAAGCTAAGTAATTACTGATGTTACGCAGTACCAAGTCCTTTAGAGTCGAGCGTTGATACGTTATATTAAAATGTCTGACTGCGGCGTAGCTGCACAATCTCGGTAAT
>JAYSRS010000512.1:0-9777 GCA_043720935.1 Saprospiraceae bacterium | reverse complement strand
AAAAGATTGGCAAAAGATTGGCAAAAGATTGGCAAAAGATTGGCAAAAGATTGGCAAAAGATTGGCAAAAGATTGGCAAAAGATTTAGGAAATTTTGCAAATTTCCTAAATCTGATACCCCCTCAGTATTTTGCGACATAAAGCCGATAATTCCGTTTAAAATTCATGTTAATCGGTAAAATTCATGGATGAATTAGATACAATCTTTTTCAATTTACTAATACATCATTAATTATAATGTCAGAAACAGAAATTATTTTAAATCCTGATGGCAGCATTTATCACCTGCACTTGAAGCCCGAACACATCACGCCGTTGATTATTTTTGTCGGCGACCCCGAGCGTGTTGGCGAAGTGAGTAAGCATTTTGACAGCATCGAACATCAGTCGGCACACCGCGAATTTGTCGCACACGTAGGCACATTGCGCGGACAACGCTTGATGGCGATTTCGACGGGCATAGGTACGGATAATGTGGATATTGTGATGAATGAATTGGATATTTTGGCCAATATTGACCTCGAAACGCGCAAACCGAAGGCGGAAATCACCCCCCTCAGTATTGTGAGGCTCGGCACGTCGGGCAGTCTTCAAGCCGATGTTCCCGTTGATAGTCTCGTGGTTTCGACAATGGCCGTTGGTTTCGATAACCTCATGACGTTCTACGACGCCCCGCCGATGGGGGAGGAGTTGACCCTCGCGGACAATTTGACGTCGTATTTGGAGCATAAAAACGACGACTTGTTGTTTATTCCTTACGTTTTTATGGGTGACAAACAAATGCTACAACTCTTTGATAATGAGTCGTTTACGAAAGGCGTCACCGTTACTGCCTCGGGATTTTATGGCCCACAAGGTCGCGTACTGAGGGGCCGTTCAGCAGAGCCAAAATTGATACACATACTAAATACGTTTCGTCAAAAAACGCTCATGCTGACCAATTTAGAGATGGAGACGGCGGGCATCTACGGCTTGGCAAGGCTTTTGGGACATCGCGCTGTGTCAATTTCAGCTATTTTAGCGAATAGGATTGACGGCACATTCAGTCAGCAAGCCGCCGCAACCGTCGAACGAATGATAACGACGGCTTTGAAAATTTTAGTACCATGAAGAAGGGATTTCAACTTTCCAAGAATTACAAACCCTTGGAGAGTTCGGCAATAAGGTAAATTTGTTATGCACTCTAAAATTTGAAATCCACAAAATCATAACTCGTTGATTCTCAATAGTAATGAAAAAATAATGAAAATTTTTGATTTTTTTTTTTTCTGATTATTTGAAAATTCAATTGCTATCCTAATTTTGACCCGAAATTTGAGTTGAAATTTCAAAAAAATAGAGAAATAATGTATCTCGTTTTAGTGCATAAATAGCTACTAATCAATTATTTACGCTTGAATCGAGAACCTTTATTAGCATACGGCACTCATTCACAACACGTTTTAAAACAGGAAAATCAAGGACTCCAAATGGCAAAAAAAGTAGTTCAGACCACAAAGCCGACCGTTCAAGAGGTCACAAAAATCAGCTTGCCGCCTTCAAAACAAGGTAAAACGCCTTCGCGCCCCAAATTTTTAAAGGATTTGGACAAATTGCCGAAGGACGTGCAGGCTGCTATAAAAGCCGAATATCCGAACGGATTTTCGCACAAACTCGTCTCGTACACAACCCCAAAAGGCGAAAAGGTCTTGGCGTTGCCGTTCGACACGGAAGAATACGCCTATTTGGTGCGCGTTACCGTCATGGATTCAAAAAATATGACCAAAGAGGACGAAGAGGACGATTTGCCAACAGAAAAAGTCCCACGCGACGGCCTCGACCTCGACGGTCTTGACCTCGACGGCTTGGCAAAAGAAGACGATTCGTTCAGCAAAGACGATGATGAGGATGACGAATATATGTCGCCAAAAAGACGCCGTGGCCAAAGTCACGACGACGACGACGATGGAGATGATGATTATTAAAAAATAAGAGATAATGATTATTTGGAATCATCAAAATATTGATTGTCAATCTTTTACATTTTCATAATTTCAAAAAGCTACAAAATCGTTCGATTTTGTAGCTTTTCTTTTTTGTACTATCGGCACTATGTCGCATTTCTGTTGCACGACATGGGCCACAGATTGGAGGGATTAGGCCTGATTTACACTGATTATTTTCTTCCCTACGCCAAAAAAAATCAGTGTAAATCAGTCGTATCTGTCTAAATTCAGTGTGCCATCTCAAATTTGTACAATAATATTGCGTAAATTATCAAAAAATACTGAGGGGGTCTTTGTCGCGTTGTTTACCCATCAATGGTCTGTAAATCATTGATTACCAATGAAGTATTTTTATCAAAAAACATAATTCATTTTATTTTTTGATATAAATTGAATAAAAAAGCGTTAAAACTTTTGTATTTTTAAAACATATTTTACTTTTGCTAATAGAACAGAAAATTACCCTATTTTGCCCTGTCTCTCATCCAACAATACAAACACTTTAAGTTGGACGCACCTTGAACGACTCTTAGTACATACCAAAAAAAGTCAAACTGCTTTTTGCTCGCGTTTCGCGCGTGCGAAAAGCGAGTAAAAAGCCCTTTTTGTCATGTCCTGAACTTTATCCAACAAATAACGCGCATCCCATAACTCAAAACAACACCACCGCATGATTTTAGAAAGAAAACAGCTTTGGCTTCTTTGGATTGGCCTAAGCTTGTTCCTCGCCGCTTTTGGCTGGGATCACTATTTTTCGGGCGACCGAAACATTCAACGTTATAAATCAACGATTGAGCAACACCTACACGCACAGGAAGCGGCTGCTGATGCTATTTTCCAACAAGACAGTTTTATACAACGCCGACTTGAAGGCCGCATTGACTATGCGGCAATGAGAGCCGATGTGCCTAAAACCGACTCACTCAAAGCTCAGTCTTTCAATGTCTGCATTTTTGAACAATCTACCGCCCTCGGTAAAGATTCGCTCGTTTATTGGACGCAAAATGATGCCCTCGTTTTGCCCTCGGAGTTCGATGATTCATTGGTTGTCGGCACAACGGGCGTCAAATTGGTCTGGATTAAAGGCTCACAATATGAGTTGCGGTATCGAAAATACCTCAATAAAGATGACAATTTATACACCGTAGCCGCCTTGTTGCCCTTGAAAAAAGTCTATAAAGGCTTTGAAACAAAGGAATTAATGAGCAGCTATGCCGCGTCTTCCTACATTCCGTTGAGTTTGAACATTGTCAATAACGACCGTTCTACCTATAAATTAGAGAGTTATGACGGCCACACGCTCGGCTCATTTACGTCCGAAGAAGACACCGACCGCGTACACGACTTGGGTATGTTGGTTCTCTTTACCTGTGGTTTTTTCTTAATGGGTTTGTTCGGCGACCGCCTCGCCAAACAAATGCTTATTCAGAACGAATCGCCGATGTTGGGCATCTGTTTTTTCGTTGGCGCACTCGTTATACTGAGGGGGTGTGTGTGGCTCGTTGTGGAAGGCAGTGCGGATTTATTGCCGACTTTTAGCATGAAACTCAACGAGGTGGTTGACCCTACCTTCATTCGTTCGTTGCCTGATTTGCTCATAAATACGGTATTTTTCTTTTGGTTTTCGGTCTTTTTCAATAAGGAATTTCGCTTACCGAGTTTCGTCAAATCGTCTGTTCCGATGCGGGGCGTTCTCGCTTTTACGTGCTATGCTTTTGTTTCGATATTCAATATTTTGATGATAGGCATTTTCAATGACATCATCAATAATTTAGATAATTTACTGCTTTTTGAGAATATTTCAGAGCTTCATCCGCCGAGCATTTTAGCTTTATTTTCCTTGGCGATATTGCAACTGTCCGTTTTTTTGGTCAGTCATCGGCTTGTAAAATCAGCGAATAACTTAGAATTGAACAATTTTCAGCATTTTTTGGCGATTGCCGGGTCTATTTCGATTGGTGCGGTGCTGTATCATTTGTACGGCTTTGCGAACAGTTTGCCCGTCATTGTCTATGTGATGGTGCTGTTCGTTTATATGGCGATTTTTATTCAATACATCCGAACGCCAAAGCCTGGTTTGATGTGGTTGATTCAATGGATTTTGGTGTCCTCAACGCTTCAATCGTTCTTTATTTCTCAATTTAATGAGCAAAAAGAGTTCAAACGCCTACGGGTTTATGCCACAACCTTGGCGAGTGAACGCGATTTATTGGTTGAAGGCCGTTTGAAAATATTGGTGGACACAGTCGCAAAAGACCCGATTTTACGCTCAAAAACGACGTTGTTCCTTGGCCCAGCCGATTCGCAAAGCATTTCAAGACGGATTCGGGAGGTGTATGAAAACGATGATTACCTCAATAATCACTACGCTTTGAAGACGTTTAGCTCAAAAAGAACGAGTGAAATTGTGGATAGCCGCGACACCCTAGACCGTGAAAATTTCCGTCTCCGCTACGACAAAGCGATGCCGATTTCGACCGACCGCCGGGTGCGTTTGGGGCAGGATAAAGATGGCAATTTGGCGTACTTAGCCTTCATGCAGTTGCCATTCTTGCCCGATAATCCGTTGGAAGTTGGGGTGCAAATGACGCGCTCAAACATGACAACGAGCCGCGTTTTTACCGAAATCTTGGCCAATAATCGCTACAAAGGCTTAGCACATATAAACGAATACAGTTATGCGATTTACCGACCCGACGGTGAATTGAGCGAGCGAAATCAAAAAGGAATTTACGGCAACGCCATAAATCGGGAGGATATGCCCGAACGAAATCAGTACAGTGACGGCAACATAAAAGAAGAAAATTATATGCAATTGGCCTATCGCAGCCAAAATGATGTGATTGTTTTGATTGGCAAGTTCATTCCGATTGCATCTCAATTTTTTAATTTATGGATTTTGTTTTTCGTTGTGACGATACTTGCCTTGCTTGTATTGACACTTTCCAATCACTTATTTATGTTCTTGCCAGATGCATTGAAGCTGTCATTTATCGTATCATTTGATACGTCACTACGTAATCGGTTGTTTATTCCAGTTTTAGGCATGTTAATGTTTTCTTATGTAGCTATTTTTGGCTTTACGTTCAATTATTTTAAAAAATTGGACAACAAATATTACAACTCCGATTTTGAAAATAAGAGCAATACAATTGGCAATTATCTCGAAAAAGATTTCCATGACATGATGTCCGCAGGAGAGGTTTTGATTGGCGACCCACGAGAAGTCAGTAAAAAATTGTCCTTGCAATCCGAGCAATATCAAACGGCGATTCATTATTTTGATAAAAAAGGCGACCTCTTTGCCACGACTGAAGAAAATATTTTTGACCAAGGCTTTTTGGCGCGTCGCATGAATCCTTTGGCGTATATGAAACTGCGCGACAACCGCGACCACGTTTTTGTAACGGACGAAAAAATTGGCAATTTTAACTACCGTACCAAGTTTCAAACCGTCCGCGACACAACGGGCGAGCTATTAGGCTTCTTAGAATTGCCGTTTTATTCCCGCGACCGTCGTATCCGCACGGGAACGATCGACTTGTCGGGTTATGTCGGCATTATTCTAATCACTCTTTTGCTGATTTGCGTGACGCTCGTCTATATTTGGACAACGCGCAACATCAGCCCGATTCAAGAAGTGGCGCAAAAACTACGGCAATTTAGACTAGGCAATAAGGCCAAAAATGAACTCATAACAACGTGGCGGCGGCAGGATGAAATCGGCGAATTGATAGCCGCCTACAACGGAAAAGTGGAAGAATTGGAGGATAATGTCCTTCGTTTGGCGGAAGCAGAGCGCGAATCGGCTTGGCGTGATATGGCGCGACAAGTGGCGCACGAAATTCGTAATCCATTGACACCCATGAAGTTAGTCGTTCAACACGTCGAAATGTTGCGCGCTCAGAACGACCCGAATTTGGAAAAATACGCCGTTCGTTCGCACAAGGTTTTGTTGGAACAGATTGCCAATTTGGAACGCATTGTTGACGAGTTCCACAACTTTGCACGGATGCCGCAGAAGGCCCACAACGAGCAGTTCTCGCTCAACGATTTGGTACAGAATGTGGCTGATTTATTCGCTCAAAAAACGGATGATACGCAGCACGTTGACGTGAGTTTGACCTTGCCGAAGGAACGTTTTATCGTTTATGCCGACCGTATTTTACTGACGGGAGCTTTCAATAATTTGGTTAGAAACGCCATTCAAGCGATTCCGAAGGACTACAAAGGCGTCATTCAAATCAAATTGTACCGCGAAGAAGACGTGGCAATTGTCCGCATCAGCGACAACGGCACGGGCATTCCGTTCGAGATTCAAGACAAAATTTTTAGTCCAAATTTCACGACAAAGCCTTACGGCAACGGCATTGGTTTGTTGATTACGAAAAACATCATTCAATCTGTCAACGGCAAGATTTATTTTGAAACGGTTGAAAATATGGGGACTGATTTTTTCATAGAATTGGGCATCGAGCAGGTCGAACCGATTGAGAAAAAGCCGCCGATGACCCCCTCAGTATTTGGTTGATTTTCTACTAAAAACGCCTTATTCGACAACTCGAATAAGGCGTTTTTAGTAGAAAATTAACCAAATACTGGTAACTTCGGAAATCTCAATTTACGCCTAATCTATGCCAAACAACGTTGTCATTGCGAGGCACGAAGCAATCTTTAAGTTTTAGCAGGTTGCTTCGTGCCTACTAATGACGCGCTCGAAATTCGGCACTACGTTCGGGGAACTTTCAAAGTTCTCCGAACGTTTTACACCGCTTTTAGCGTCATTCCAGAGTAAAAGTCCCGAGGAGGGTGTTTTTGATTGAAAAATCTTCGATTTTTCAATCATCTGAAATCTGAAATTCTACAATTTCACTCTTTCAATCATCGTCCGCTTCGTATTGTTTGGCGACTGACCGACGAGTATCAAATTTGTGCCGTCTTGAAAAATACGTATCGGATTGCTTTTAAACGGAATTGACCGCTCAAATTGAAAATTTGGATATGTGTAAACATCCACAACACGGTCTCTACGGTCATTTGTGCCGTTCCGAATGGCGTAGAGCTTTGTGCCATCATTTGAAAAAACCATGTCGGGATAACGAATGTTGGTGTGTGGCAATTTCAAACTATCCACCAACGCCATATTTCGATTAAATATTAAGCCTTTTATGCCTGTCAGAAACATTTGATTGTCGGGCGTAATGGCAAAAGGGCGTTTGGTGATGTTGATAGCGGACGTATTCAAATTTTTAATCTGTGCAATGCCCGTACCATCAGCGTTGTATTTAAACCAAATCACGTCGCTGTTATTGCCCGTAATCGACAAGGCAATCGCTTCTCTGTTTAGAGGGGCTTGCCGAAAAACGTAGAACGTTTGAAGTCGAGGGGTTGAGAACTGTGTAAGGGCAATATTTGTGTTCGTTGTACGCCTAAATGAGCGAATTACCGGCGGTTGTGAACTGATTGTAAAGTAAATATCGCTATTTTTGTCATACATAATCGCTTCATCCCTAGAAAAACCCGTCAAAGGCGTGGCTGTGCTAGGGCTATTAAGATTCCTTTTAAGCGTTTGATTATTGAACTGCTGGATAACGCTTGGAATATACAAATCAGTCACGTTGTTAAAGCGTCCGTAGCCCATCTCGGTATTAGGAACAAAATTATTGTTGGGTGTCAAACCAATCGGCTTATTTTGTTCAGTATTAAAAACGCCCAACTGATTATTGATATGGTCACCAATGACGATGCGGCGGTCTTCGGGGACAAAAAGCACATCATTGGGCGTCAATTCCATTTCTTGGGCGTCCGACTTTATGGGCATTTCGACGCTTCGGCTGCTCAAATTGCGGTTTTTCAAAACGGCAAAAACGCGCAAGTGCGTCTTGGTGGTCACGACGGTTGACGAATCAACAAAAAACGTACTATCTGCACTTTCAATCATCGTCAATTGTTCCAACCTTTTATCAATGCTGATTAACGTGACTTGATTATTAGGCACGAACGAAACAGTATCGCCAATATTTCTAACTATTTGATAACCAATGAAATCGGCGGATTTAATGGCATTCCAACGCAAGCGAAATGAGCCGTCGGGCAAGGTTTCGGCCTTCACGTCAAGCGGATAATCTAGGTAAGCATCGGGTACAGGCGGGTCGGGTCGGACGCAGCCGATGTAAAGACTACATGTGGCCAAAAAGCTGAAAAGCAAGGCGCGAAGGTTTAGATGTGTCATGTTTTAAGAATTGAAATTGATTAAAAAAATGATGATAAATAGCTTGTCCACGGACAGTAGCCGCTTAAATTTCGGCTATAAAATTAAGGCTAAATCTAAGACGGCGTATATATTTTAGGTGTATTTAACAAAAAAAAGGTTGTTTGAAGCCTATCTGGAATAAATGTACCCCCTCAGTATTTTAACCAAAATAACGAGACAAAGCCTAGTTTTATGGTGCAATTAATGGACAATCAGCCATTTGTAAACCTTTAATACTTAATTTTTAATGCTTAATTCTCTACATTTGCGGCGCGAAATAGAAATAATTTTTTCGCACGCGTTTTTATAGTTTAATAAATTGACAATCAAGTATTTATGATAGATAGTAACAAAATCGTCGCAGCTTTGCGGACGGTAAAAGACCCCGCAACGGGGCAAGATGTCGTGCAAAGACGGATGATTGAGAACCTCAAAATTGAAGGGAATAACGTCAATTTGACGCTGATGCTGCCTTCGTTGAATATGCCGAACAAAACGGATTTAATATTCGCGTGCATCGCGGCGATTCAAAAAGCCTATCCCGAAGCACAACCGAATATTCACACAGCAGCACGGACGGAAGAGGCCACACAACAGGCCACAACACGGGTTTTACCACATCTAAAAAACATTATTGCCGTCGCATCGGGTAAAGGAGGTGTCGGAAAATCAACTATATCGGTTAATCTTGCGCTTGGGTTGCAAGCCTTAGGTGCGAAGGTCGGTTTGTTGGATGCCGACGTCTATGGGCCGAGCATTCCGACGATGTTGGGCTTGCAAGGACAACGCCCGTTGATTCAAGAAGTGTATGGTCAAGCTAAAATAGTACCTTTGGAATTTAATGGTTTACAAGTGATTAGTATTGGTAATATTATTGAGCCTGAACAAGCCGTTGTACTGAGGGGGCCTCGTTTGGCAGGTGTCATCAAGCAGTTTTTGCAAGACGTTTTGTGGAACGAATTGGATTATTTGGTCGTTGACTTACCGCCAGGAACGGGCGATGTGCAGTTGACTTTGGTACAATCTGTTCCCGTCACGGGCGTTGTGATGGTCACGACGCCGCAAGAAGTGGCTTATATTGATGCCATCAAAGCGATGAATATGTTTCGATTAGACCATGTAAACGTGCCGATTTTAGGCGTCGTTGAAAATATGGCGTGGTTTACACCCGATGATTTGCCCGACCGCCGTTACTACATTTTTGGCCAAGGTGCAGGTAAAAAATTGGCCATTGAAAGCGGAAGTGTTTTGTTGGGACAAATTCCGCTCGTTATGAGCATACGTGAGGCGGGTGATTCGGGTAAACCTGCGGTCACTGGAGATGAGCCGATTACGAAAAAAGCCTTGATGGAAGTCGCTGCAAATGTGGCGCGTCAGGTCGCTTTACGCAATGAATTGTTGAGGCCGACGCAACAGGTGAAAATGGAGGTGTAGGTTTTGTTTTCGGAATTATCGGTTTTATGTCGCAAACCAATTTTTAAGTAAAAAATGGTGTTTTTGCGGCAAAAGATTTAGGAAATTTTGCAAATTTCCTAAATC
>JAYSRS010000511.1:0-3424 GCA_043720935.1 Saprospiraceae bacterium | reverse complement strand
AATAGAGTTTCCTACTGAATGACAAAACCCGCAGCGACACAGAGAAGGGCAACCTTACGGCTGCCCTTCTGCGTATAGTGCGACCTTAGGGTCGCGTTACGTGCGTGATTAATTCTTAACCACTCTTTTTACCGCAATACCCTCCTCCGATTTGACTTTAACGATGTAAACACCTGCCGCCAAATTGCTCAAATTTAATTCATAATTGGTTGATTTTGAAAGTTTTACGTTCTCAAAAATTTGCCCTGCGGCGTTTTGAACCGTCAAATACTGAGGGGTCAATTTATCGAAGGTCAACGTCACTTTTCCTGTTGTCGGGTTCGGCGACAGCGTTACTTGATTGTCAACTGAGACCTCGTCTGTTGCCGTTACGCCGTCGAAACGCGTACCCGAATTTAAGACTTCTTTGTTCGATTGATTTTGTACCCAAGCCACGACGTAAAGTTGAGCCGCCGTTCCCAAATCAGGCGTATAATCGAAGAAAAGTGTTTGCTCATTGGCTGAAAGTGTGATGTTATCGCCACCGCTTGCGGTTAAAAATCGACGAAAAACGTTGAAATGCTCACGTTCCCCATTTGGCGAAACATAGGTCGTTTTTTTCTCAACCAAGGCAACGTGTAGCCTGTAAGCACTCGTCGGAACTGTGCCAACGGCTTTCACTTTTATCGTTGCTGTGCGCGATTGATTCGCGTTTGTGATTTCCGCAACTTTAACGTAAATTGGGCTTGTCGTCGCTGCATCTTGAATAATCGGCGGCGTGACATACGCCAAACCCGTTTGCGTTGCCCCGTTGAGTGACACGCGCGGCGAACCTGGGACGCTGTAATAATCAGCCCGTGCATCTTGCGGCACTTGATTGGCTTGATAGTAAAGACAATTTATATACGGTGTCCGCCAATGATAGCTGATGTGGTGCAAATCCGTATTGGTTTCGACCTTAATTGTCGTGAAAAATCCTGGATTTTGGCTCGCACAGCTTGAACAAAGCGTGTTCGTAAAATGCTCCAACAAAGCATACCGTTTGGCCTGACCGAATAGGGTAGAGGCCGTCAAAAATAGCCCGAAGGCTAAGGTTGTTACTTTTTTCATATCATCTTAATTTGTATCACGGACTTCAGTCCGTGAATGCGTTATATAATGCACGGACTGAAGTCCGTGATACTTTAAAATGCCGTTGCCAAGGTATCAAACCAACTATTTTCCGAGATTTTGCATCCATTTTCAAGCAATTCAAAAATCTCGCGCTCCCGTCCACGGGTGTATTTTTTTTCGGCACTGTACAATTGCACCCCCTCAGTATCGGCACTTATTTTTGACAAATCGGCCTCTTTTGTAAAGTCAATCGCTGAATTTTCGACAACTTGAACGCCAATAAGCAATATTTTTTCGTCGGTACACTTAAAAAGGCGCAATTCTTTTGGCTCTTGATGTTGCACAAACTGCACTGTGCGCAAGCGTTCTTCAAAAATAAAATCGCTGAAAATATCTATCATTTTTGAGGCCCGTTCAGGTTCGTGGATTTTCATTTTGGCCCAATCGTCGCCCGTTATCGTGTTGGCCACCAAAAAATTGATAAACGGCTTTTCCAATGCCGCTAATTCCTCGTTATTTAATCGTCTGAATGTCATTATTTTTGAATGATGAATGATAAATTATGAATGAATGGGCCACTGATTGTCGTATAAAGTTGTGATGAATATAGAAAATTCCAAGACCACAATCGGTAAAAACCAAGCATTTATCTTCTAAAAAAGATGCCGCCGCACTAAATTACTGAGGGGGTGGTTTTTTCCTCATGCTATCCATTTAAGGGGATTAGAAATTAAAAATTAAGCATTTAAAATTTGCAAACAACTGATAACCACTGAGTTGCAAATCTAAATTTTGCAATTTGTTTATTTTACTATTGTTAAAAGACATTTTTTACTATCATTGCGCCAAAATTTGATAGGGCAATTGATGATAAAGTAAGGCAGCAATTTCGGCTTTGACATTTACGGCGGCGTAGCTGCTAAATCTCGGTAATATTTGAACTGTCCACTACTTTCTTACGCGGTGTAACCGCGAAACAGGCGGTTTTGCGGTTACACCGCATGGGAAATTAGTCTTATGGGCTTGGTATTACCGATATTTTGCAGCTACGCCGCAACTCAACATTTTAAAGCGGAAATTGCTGAAAATCAGAAATTTTCGCTCGCAATTGATTGCAAACCAATTGTTTGCATATTTTTAATTCTTAATTTTAAATTTTTAATTTGCTAAATTGTTGAGCAAATGTCCATTTATTCATTCACAAAAGTATCACAACATCACTCAAAATGTTCCTTTTTAACTTTTTACCTACGTTACTCGTAGATTTTACACTCCCTAATTTTGCCTCACCCGATATATGGTTGAGCTTAATTACGCTTACATTTCTAGAAATCGTCTTAGGCGTTGACAACATCATTTTCGTCTCCATTGTGGCCAATCAGTTGCCAAGAGCTGAACAACCGAAAGCGCGCAATTACGGTTTAATGCTCGCGCTCGTTTTTCGCTTGATTTTATTGTTGGGTATCGGCTTTATTTTATCGCTTGACAAGCCGATTTTGGAAGTGCCCTTCATGACAAATCACGGTGAACCGATAGGTTTGAGCGTCAAAGACCTTATTTTATTATTCGGTGGCTTGTTTTTGATTTACAAAAGTACGCAGGAAATCGGTGAAAAACTTGAAGGTCACAACCACAGCGACGGGAAAAAGAAGGCAAATTCGACGATGGCCTCTGTTATTTTTCAAATTTGCGTGGTTAATATTGTCTTCTCGTTCGACTCTATCCTGACGGCTATCGGTATGACGCAAGAAATCGTCGTCATGATGATTGCCGTTATCATCTCGATTTTTGTCATGATGATATTCTCTGGCCCCATCAGTACCTTTATTAACAGACACCCGACGATGCAAATGTTGGCTTTGTCGTTTTTAATTTTGATAGGTGTGATGTTGGTTGCCGAGGCGTTTCATCAACACGTATCAAAGGGGTATATTTACTTCGCTATTGCCTTCTCGTTAGGCGTTGAGGTATTGAATATGCGCTTGCGTAAAAAATCGGATTTACCAGCCGTCCAGTTAAATTCTGTCCATAAAGAAGCGGCGGATAAGCATTTGATTGAAGAATAATCGGGTTGTAATAATTAGGTCAAAGCAAATGCCGATAGCGACTTTAAAAAGTTGTTATCGGCATTTTTTTTATGCTTAACAAATTGGTAGATAATGTTTCGGAATTATCGGCTTTATGGTACGGCGGACGTTCGGGGAACTTTTTAGAGTCGAGCGTTGATTCGTTATATTCTAAATGCGGCGTAGCTGCAAAATCTCGGTAATGCTCAACGCAACAACGACTTTTACCATGCGGTGTAACCGCAAAACAGCACGTTTAGCGGTTA
>JAYSRS010000510.1:0-3434 GCA_043720935.1 Saprospiraceae bacterium | reverse complement strand
TCTTTTGAGCGTAGCGAAAAACAGCCCGTGACAAATTGCACAGATAATTTACAAAAAGTATTTTTAGAAAAACCTAATGCCAGTTTCAAACCCGCGTTAGGTTGATAATCAATAACTTACGATATTTCTTAATTCTAAAAATATATAAAACGCACTACTCAGTATTTTAAGCCTCACAACTCAATTTCAATCCAATCATCAATCCCTTTTTTATCGGTGCTGAAATTAACACCGATGCCTGTGGTTAACTTTTCAGAAGCTCTGTAAGGTGTAGCATAGTTATTTTTTTTAATTTGGTCAATACCTTCCTGTGCTGTTTTATTGAATTTGAATTCAAAAATATAGACATCTGTCAACGTCTGAACGACGCTATCGGCGTGTCCTTGCGATGAATGGACTTCACTATTTATGAATAGACCCAAATACTTAAAAACCAAGTGAATGAGGCCATGAAACAAGCCTTCGGTCTGTTTCAAATAGGCTTCAACGGGCAAATCTGCCAAAAGAGCATTGAGAATGGTTTTCACTTTCTCTAAATCTCTTGACACAAAGGCTTTTTCTAAATCCATGATTGTCATGCCCGTATGTATGCGGTGTGGATTCTTGGACACATCATCAATCAAAAATTCATACATACTTTCACGCACCTCTTTGTTTGGATAATCTAAAACCATATCACCTGTCATTTTATCCGATTTTTTGACCGTCAGATAACCCGTTTGGAAAAGTAGCGGTATTAATTCTAAATTATCAATGTCATATTTATCCAAAATTCTATTGTTGACCACCACATTTTCAACGTTGTAATAAGTGATATTTCGCATTTGTTTCACCAAAAAATCGGGGCTGCCTGTGCTGAACCAATGATTAGAAAATGTTTGGTTGGATAAGAATTTGAGCGTACCAAATGGATTATATACTTCGGTTTTGCCGTCCCAAGTGTAGCCATCGTACCAAATTTTCATTTGTTTCAACAGTTCCTCACGGCTTATTTCGAGGTTTTCCATGCAAAGTTGAAGGTAATCGTCGAAATAAAATTCTAATTCCGTTTGTGTATAGCCCGTGAGTGCCGCATAGCGAGGTGCGAGGGTTATATCATCTAAATTATTAAGGTGTGAGAATAACGACACTTTGGCAAATTTGGAAATGCCCGTTATGAAAACCAATTCCAACAATTCATCAGAATTTTTCAAAACGCCGTAAAACTCACGCAGCACATCTCGATTGAATTTGGCTTGGTCTGTTTCGTATTTTTCTAAAAAATCTATAATGGGTTTATCGTATTCATCAATCAATAAAGCTACTTTTCCATGTTTTTTAGACACTTTTTCAAGTAGTTCTTTAAATTGTGATTTATAATTATTTGTGGTTAAACGTACCTTGTAGTGTTTGGCCCATTTCTCGATTTCTTGAACTATTGTGGCTTCCAACCCCATTTGCTTATAGGTCATTTCATCGAATGAGAAATGGATGACAGGATTTTTCTTCGACCAATTCCAATTATTTTCTATCCAAAGCCCTTCAAACACGGCTTTGTTACCCAAATAAAGTTCTTTGAGGGTGGAAATCAGTAAAGATTTACCAAAACGACGGGGGCGTGAGAGAAAATAGTAAGACCCCGTTGTCACCAACTGATGGATGATTTGTGTTTTGTCCACATAAACACAATTTTTTTCACGTATTTTCGGCAGCGTTTGTACGCCGATTGGTAGATTTTTCATGGGGCAAAGATAATTAAAACAATGTGTAAAGAGGGAATTTTCATTTATCAAGAAAAGACCCCTCAGTATTTTTCATCCCAAAAAGGCATATTAAAGCAACTTTATCTAGTAAATTGCTAACGTCGGCGAGGTTGAAACCTCGCCGACGTTTTTTTTTACCCCCCTCAGTATTTTCTCTAAAAAAATCGGTTTTGTCGCCGTATGTTTGCGGCCAATTTGAAGGAAATCACTTAATTATCAATTAATTATAACATATTTATCAAGTTGCGTTATGCCAAAAGATGCCTCTATTAAGTCCGTGCTTATCATTGGTTCTGGGCCAATTATCATTGGACAAGCCTGCGAATTCGATTATTCTGGCACACAAGCCGCCCGTTCTCTCCGCGAAGAAGGCATTGAAGTCACGCTGATTAACTCAAATCCCGCGACAATTATGACTGACCCCGTTACCGCCGACAATATTTATTTGTTGCCCCTAACGGTTGAATCGCTCGCTTTTATCCTTGAAAAACATCAAATTGACGCTGTTCTCCCAACTATGGGCGGTCAAACTGCGCTCAATTTGGCTATCGAAGCCGACAAGCAAGGCTTGTGGGAACGCTTCAATTGCCGCATGATTGGCGTTGATGTGGCCGCGATTGAACTCACCGAAGACCGCGAACAGTTCAAGCAATTGATGATTCGTTTGGGCATGGGTGTTGCCCCGTCGTTCATTGCTAATTCGTTTTTGGAAGGTTACGAAGCGGCTCAAAAAATTGGTTTTCCGTTGGTCATTCGTCCGTCGTTCACGCTTGGCGGAACGGGTGGCGGTTTTGTTCACAAGGAAAGCGAGTTTGCAGAAGCCTTAAAACGCGGTTTGGATGCTTCGCCGACGCATGAAGTGTTGGTCGAAAAAGCCGTTTTGGGTTGGAAAGAATACGAATTGGAATTATTGCGCGACTCAAATGACAACGTCGTTATTATATGTACCGTCGAAAATCTCGACCCGATGGGTATTCACACAGGCGACTCAATTACCGTTGCCCCCGCTATGACATTGAGCGATACAGCGTTTCAAAATATGCGCAGCAGCGCGATTATGATGATGCGGTCGTTGGGCAATTTTTCGGGTGGTTGCAATGTACAATTCGCGCTAAATCCAGAAAACGAGGAACTGATTGCCGTTGAAATCAATCCCCGCGTGTCGCGTTCTTCCGCTTTGGCCTCGAAGGCAACGGGCTATCCGATTGCCAAGATCGCCGCCAAGCTCGCGGTTGGCTACACCCTCGACGAAATTCCCAACGACATCACCAAGACCACCTACGCCAGCTTCGAACCGGTCATCGACTACGTGGTCACGAAGATCCCTCGGTGGGCGTTCGAGAAGTTGCCCGGCTCGTCGGGCGAGCTGGGCACGCGCATGCAGTCCGTCGGCGAAGCAATGGCCATCGGGCGCACGTTCACCGAGTCGATCCAGAAGGGTTTCCGCTCGCTCGAGCAGGGCCGCTATGGATTCAATTGCGACCCCGCCGAAGAGAACTACGCACACATACTAACGGCCGAGCTCGTGGCGAGCACTGCGATCGCGACCCCAGAGCGACTGTTCCATGTCGGTGAAGCGCTGAGGCGCGGTGTGTCCGTCGACGAGCTCCACGCCGTCAACAAGATCGACCCATGGTTCCTCGACCAGTTCCTGATGATCGTGGAGGAGCGCCACGCCCTCGATGCGCTCGG
>JAYSRS010000509.1:0-9842 GCA_043720935.1 Saprospiraceae bacterium | reverse complement strand
AAAAACAACGTCGCTCCTAAAACAATTTCGCACGCCTTTCGAGCGTAGCGAGAAACAGTGCGTAATCAATAATTCACATTAAATTAATCCATTTCTCCACGGATTACCCCAATTTCCACTGATTTAGGCGTGTCCTCAATCAGTGGAAATTGCGCGGTATCCGTGAAAAAATAAGCTTACAGGCGACTTGAGTTGCCTGTAAGCTGCTCATCCATTTCAAAATGAAAAAAGTATTATCTATTATATCTATCTTTTTGATTTCCCATCAATTAGTTGCACAAACGGACACATTGACTAAGATTATTGACTTGAACGAAGTCGTTATTTCAGTCAATAAAGTTGCTGAGTCTAAACGCACTGTAGCCCAACAAATTCGCTCAATTTCGTCAAAAGAAATCAGTCTTTTGAACGCTCAAAACGCGGGTGATTTACTCGCCGCAACGGGTTTGGTGATGGTTCAAAAAAGTCAGCAAGGCGGTAGCAGCCCGATACTGAGGGGGTTTGAAGCGAGCCGTGTGTTGTTTGTTGTGGATGGCGTTCGGATGAATAATTTGATTTATCGCGGTGGTCATTTGCAAAATGTTATTACTGTTGACCAAAATATGTTGGAACGTGCCGAAATTATTTTTGGCCCCGCTTCGACCGTTTATGGCTCGGATGCACTTGGCGGTGTCGTTCATTTTCATACCAAAAGCCCTCAATTTTCTACGGACGTCATTGCGAGGAACGAAGCAACCGAGGGGAAACTTTTTTTCAAAGGCTCGGCTTTTACGCGTTATTCGTCTTCAAATAACGAAAAAACGGGGCATTTTGACCTAAATATTGGCGGAAAACGCCTCGCGTGGCTGGCTTCCGTGAATTACAGCGATTTTGGCGATTTGAGAATGGGGACAAAAACGCAGACTTTGGACACGCTTTGGCGCGTCCGTGAATATTATGTTGAGCGTGTTAATGGACAAGATATTCGGGTCAAAAACGAGGATATTTATCTGCAAAAATTCAGTGGTTATACGCAGTACGATATTTTGCAAAAATCGGCGTTCAAAGCATCCGATAATTTGAGTTTTGGCTTGAATGTACAGTTGTCGAACTCGTCTAATGTGCCGCGTTACGACCGTCTGACAGACACATCTGGCGTCCTTTTGAGCCAAGCAGCATGGTATTATGGCCCTCAAAAACGTTTTATGAGTTCTTTTGATATGAAACAAACAAACAAAGCCGCCTACTTTCAAAACACGACTTTTAATGTTAATTTTCAATACATCGAAGAAAGCCGTCACACCCGTGGTTTTGGCAGACCGAATTTGACGAGTCGCATTGAAAAAGTGCAAGTTTTAGGCGCAAATCTCGATTTTCAAAGGACAATCGGCGCACATGACCTTAGAACAGGCATTGACGGACAACGCAGTCAAGTCAAGTCAACGGCTTTTACGACCAACGTATTAACAAATGTTGTTACACCAAACGGGGCATCAACGCGCTATCCCGACGGCGATAATTCGATGTTCAACGCGGCAATTTACGTTACACATACTTGGAAAATAAATAATAAGTGGACGCTCAACGATGGTGTTAGATTGGGTACAGCCCACCTGAAAGCCACATTTATCAATCAAACTTTTTTCAAATTTCCTTTTATCGAAACCCAACAAAATACGCCTACTTGGAGTGGCAATTTAGGGATAATTTACGCCCCCAAAAGCGATTTTAAAGCTTCTTTTCTCACATCAACGGGTTTTCGCGTGCCAAATGTGGACGATTTGACGAAGGTTTTTGATACCCAAAAAGGCTTGGTGACGCTTCCAAATCCTGATGTGAAACCTGAACGGACGGTGAATGCAGAATTGGGGCTGTCGAAAAGTTTTGGACAATGGCTAGGCATTGAAGGAACGGTTTATTTTACCAATTTTACGAACGCCATAGTTGTTGATAATTTTACATTTAATGGCCAAGACAGCATCCTCTACGATGGTGTAAACAGTAAAGTTATTGCACCGCAAAACAAGGGAAAAGCGACGATTTGGGGGACGAGTATTAGTGTAAAAGGCAAAATTACTGAGGGGGTCAATTTTTATGCGACGTACAATTTTACGAAGGGGACTGTGGCCGCAACTGAAAAAACGACAGCAACGCCGCTTGACCATGTGCCGCCTGCTTTTGGTAGAATTGGCCTAAATTACGTTAAAAACACAGTAAATGCGGAAATTTTCAGCAGTTTTAGCGCGTGGAAACGCATTGTCGATTACCGACTCGGAACGGAAGACAACGAGGCGTATGCCACAAAAGACGGTATGTCAAGTTGGTGGACGCTGAATGTTAGGGTAGGAAAAGACGTGTGGAAAGGACTAAAACTTCAAGCAGGTATCGAAAATATTTTTGATACGCAGTACCGTGTTTTTGCATCGGGCATTCATGCAAGCGGGCGCAATTTTTGGGGAACGGTGCGGTATAATTTTTAAAGGAATTATCGGCTTTACGTTTTGGTATAACATTTACGAAATCTTCAAGATTTCGTAAATGTTATACCTTTTTGGTGAAAATACTGAGGGGCCTAAAAATCAAACAACTGACGAAAATTTTTATATGTTAATAAGAATTAAAAATGACCATATAACGCCAAAAGGGTTTTACCTTTGTTGAACAAGTACAGTTCTTTAACCACATCATTTTTGTTTTTAAATATTGATTGTCAACGACTTACAACAAAACAAACGATTTGAACAATTATTTTTTAAAACGCGATTGAAGCATTTTTTTAAAGCACTTTTTGAGAAAAAGCACTTCTTCTAAAAACGAACAACTATGCAACTTTCTACTCTGGCTAACCATGCGTTAGGCAAAATGAAGTCGTATTTTAAGCCGAAACAGACTGTACAGATTAAGAATTCGGCACCTTTATTCACATCCCGCACTTTCCACAGGAAAGACTCTTTTAAGCCCGTTGAAAAGCTGCAAGCTACAAGCCATAAGCCGCAAGCTGCTGTTTCGCTTCAAAAAGCACCCGTTCGCCGTCCGTTGACCGTCAATTGGGGCAGGCTCATTGTGCATGAAATGGTCGAAAATCGGCCTACAAATGCACGGATTCACCTCATTCTTTTGGTCTTGACTGTTTGGTTGAAACGACTAAAAGAAAGCGAATTTACCATTTTTCCCTCACTTTCAACGTTTTTTAAGGACAAAAATGCTGTTTTTAAAGGCATTTTGGCACAACAAACGTGGGTGCATCGGCTTTGGGCATCCGAACGAAAATTGTACAATACGGTTGTCGTGACGCTCGTCGGCATCCTGTGTACGGTGTCGTTTCTAATTAAACAAAAAACGGATGCGTTGCCGACGGAGAAATATGGTTTTGAATTGAGCCAATTTACGATGTCTGAAAACAAAATCAAACAAGGCGACGTCGTGTATTCGATGTTGACAAAGCAAGGTTTGACGCACCGACAAGCCGACAGCTTGTTGTCGAGCATCAAAACGGCGTACAATTTTGCCAAAATAAAAATTGGTAAGCCTTACGCGTTTTTTCAAAAAAAGGCGGCAATAGCCAACGATTATTTCGTGATTGAACCTGATGCCAAACGTTATTTTGTTTTTGATTTGAAGACCCCCTCAGTAAAAGAAGTAAAACGGAGCGTTTCTCTTCGTGAATTTGAGACGGGTGGCAAATTGCGGAAGACCTTGTACAGTTCTTTGGTCGAAAGCGGCATGAGTTACAGCTTGATTGACATGGTGCAAGAAGCCTTGAAAAACAAGTTCGACATCAGTCAATGCGAAGAAGGCGACGAGTACAAACTGATTTGGGAAGAGGAGTTGATTGATGGGCATTTAGTGGGTGTAAACACGCTTAAAAGTGTGTATGTCAAGGGACAATGTATTCCGAAACCTGTTTATGCGTTCTATTTTTCCAACGGCAAACAGCGCGGTTGGTACGAAGCTGACAGCTTGCCCGTGCGCGATGGGTTCATTGATTCACCCGTAAAAAACAGTGTGATTACGTCCACGTTTAGCCTCGACCGCTATCATCCAATTTTACATTATCGCCGTCCGCATTACGGCACGGACTACGCCGCCCCGCGTGGAACGCCGATACTTTCGGTGGCCGATGGTATTGTTGAAGAAGCGAAATATGGCGGCGGCAACGGAAAATACGTTAAAATCCAACACAAACGGGCTTATGAAACCCAATATTTGCACATGAGCCGCTTTGCGTCGGGCATTCAAGCGGGTACGCCCGTGAAGCAAAAACAAGTGATTGGCTACGTCGGTTCGACGGGTTTGGCGACGGGGCCGCACGTTTGTTTTCGTTTTTCAAAACTGGGAACGCCGATAAATCACTTGACGGAGCGCATTTTTTCGCCAATGGACAGCGTGAATTTCAAGAATTTGACTGCCAAAATGCAAACACAACTTAACAATGTCCCGCTTTTGACGGAACAAGAACGGTTGGAACAAAAGGAAATGTTGATGAGAATGCGCGGCAAGAAATAGGATTTAATGGGCAATCAGTGGCCCATTAAATCTCAAATCTGAAACTTTCACAAATATATTCAGCGTAGGGCAATAGTTAAGTCCATTAAATATTTATTTTTGCGCTGGCAACAAGGTTTTTTATGGATTTTACAGGTTTAATAGCTTTTAAAAAGTTGTCAAATCTAAACCTAAAACAATCTGTCAAAACGAATTCTACTTAATTTAAAAGCCTAAACGGTTTAAAATCAATTTATTACCCATGAAGAAGCCCTTGCGCGTCGCACTACTTGACCTCAACAACAACGTCCAAAATCGGGGCATCCCGTACATTCGCCGCATGATAGAAAGCTACGGCGACCTATTGACTTACGATGTTTTCGACGTACGCCACAAGTTAGAAATCCCTGATTTGAGTTATGATATTTACCTTTCATCGGGTGGGCCGGGCAGTCCGTTCGACTTTGAAGGCGGTTGGGACAAAGGCTATTTTAACCTCATTCAACGCCTTCAAAACTACAATCAAGACCCCTCAGTATCGTCGAAAAAATACGTGTTTTTTATCTGTCATTCGTTTCAATTGGCGTGTCAACATTTCAAAACGGGGACAATTAAACGCCGTGTAACGCGTTCTTTTGGCACTTTTCCTTGTTTTTTGACAGAAGATGGTGAAAAAGAAGCCGTTTTTAAAGGCTTGCCGAATCCGTTTTGGATTGCCGATTTTAGAGATTGGCAAGTTGTAAACGCCGATAAAAATCAGTTGGACGCGCAAGGTTTTAAGATTCTCGCGCTTGAAAAGAACCGCCCGCACGTCAATTTGCCCCGCGCAATCATGGCGGTTCGGTTTACAAACGAGATGATAGGTACACAATTTCACCCCGAAGCCGATGCCGAAGGTATGTACAGTTATTTCAATGAACCCGAACGAAAGGCGCAAGTTGTGAAAGATTATGGTGAAGAACGCTATGTGGAGATGCTCGAAGACTTAAAAGACGCGCATAAAATCAACCTAACGCACAAGACCATTTTGCCCAATTTTTTGAGCCACGCCATTTTAAAGTTTTAAACAAAAATAATGTTTCTCGAACCACATTTTAAAGGACAGCGGGTCGGTTGGATAGAAGTCGTTTGCGGCTCGATGTTTTCGGGTAAAACCGAAGAATTGATACGCCGATTGCGGCGCGCCAAATTTGCGAATCAGCGCGTCGAGGTTTTCAAACCGCGCATTGATACGCGCTACGACGAAGTGAAAGTCGTGTCGCACAACGCAACCGAAATTCTAGCGACACCCGTTGACAGTTCGTCAAAACTACTTGATTTTGCAGACAAATTAGATAAAATCGGCACGGGTACTGAGGGGGTCGTTTTAGGCGTTGACGAAGCCCAGTTTTTTGATATGGAACTGACCGACGTTTGCCAAAAACTCGCTTTGCGCGGCATCCGCGTCATTGTCGCGGGTTTGGATATGGACTATCGCGGCGTGCCTTTTGGGCCAATGCCGAACCTTTTGGCAATAGCCGAATACATCACGAAAGTCCATGCAATTTGTCCGCATTGCGGCAGTTTGGCCACGCATACGTACAGAAAAATATTTGGCAATCAACAAGTTATGCTTGGTGAAAAAGAATCTTATGAGCCGCGTTGTCGCGCTTGCTATTCAATGGGGAATATTTTAGAATTGAAATAAAGTCTATGTTAGCTGCCAACTACAAGCTACAAGCTGATAACTGCAACTTAGAAATAACAATTAAAAAAAATGTGACGCTCAAATAAAAACCCGTCAGAAGCCATGAGTCTCCAAATTGGTTGTTTATTTGCACCACTTTTTACTTACTTATCTTTTTTTACAATTAAAAATTCAACAGTATTATGGATTTGATGAGCTTACTCCAAAGCCAATTGACACCCGAAATTATCGGTCAATTGAGCCAACAAACAGGTGCAGCACCTGCTCAAACAGCAACAGCAGCCGAAGGCATTTTTTCAACTTTGATTGGCGGTTTGGCTAAAAACGCGGCTGGTGGCGGCGCGGAAGGCATTTTGGGCGCACTTGACCGTGACCACGATGGTTCGATTTTGGACGACGTTATGGGCTTGATTTCTGGCGGCGGCGGTGGTGCAGCAGCTAATGGTGCAGGTATTCTTGGCCACATTTTGGGCGGTCAGCAACAAGGTGCGGCGCAAGTGATTTCGCAAGCTAGTGGCGTTCAACAAAGCGGTGTTGCAGATATGATGATCAAATTGGCACCGATGGTAATGGGCGTTTTGGCGCAACAAAAACAACAACAAGGTGCAGGTTTCGACGCAAGCGGCTTGGCAAGTATGCTAGGTGGCGCAGTTCAAACACAAAACAGCAACCCGTTGATGCAATTGGCAACTCAATTCCTCGACAAAGACCGCGATGGCAGCATGGTGGACGACTTGATGGGTATGGTTGGCTCGCGTTTGCTAGGTGGTATGTTTGGCAAATAAGCATTGCTTACCAAAAAGTAATAAAAATGGACAGCGATACCCCTCAGTATTGCTGTCCATTTTTTGTTTTCTCTTATAAAGTCATGAAAAAATCAGTGTAAATCAGTCGCATCAGTCTAATCTGTGTTCCCATTACGTAACATCAGTATTTCATAAAAAATTCATTTTCAACGCTTTACAAAATTATTAAAACAATGATTAAGAAAATTTTTCTCTTCACCGTTATCGCTTTTGCCCTTACTTTGACGGCTTGCGACGTATTGACAAGTGCCGCAACAAGTGTTCTGACGAGTGTTTTGTCGAACGAAGATATTGGCAACGGCTTGAAATCAGCCCTTGATATTGGCATCGGCAAAGGTGCAGACGCACTGTCGCAAAAAGGCGGTTTTTTCAATTCGCCTTACAAAATTTTGTTGCCCGAAGAAGCGCGTCAAGTGGTCGATAAATTGAAATTTATCCCTGGATTCAATAAAGTTGAGGACGTCATAGTGCAAAAAATCAACGAAGGTGCAGAAGATGCGGCCATCAAAGCAAAGCCAATTTTCATCAAAGCCATCAAACAAATGACGTTTTCTGATGCGTTGAATATTTTGATGGGCGATAAAAATGCGGCAACTGCCTTCTTGAAACGGGCTACTTACGACCAATTGTACAACGAATTTAAGCCGTCAATCATCCAATCTTTGGACAAATACGACGCCCGTAAATACTGGTCAGACGCTACAACGGCTTACAACCGCATCCCTTTTGTCAAAAAAGCTGACCCAAATCTTGATGATTACGTAACGAAAGAAGCACTAAACGGCTTATTTTCAATGGTTGAGCAAAAAGAACGCTCAATTCGGGCTAATAAAACGGAGCGGACGACAACGCTTTTGCAAAATGTTTTTGCAAAGCAAGATGCTCAATAAAATATATCTTTTATGAAAAAATGCCTTGTGAAATGGTTTCACAAGGCATTTTTTTGTAAAAATACTGAGGGGCTATTTTCGGATTCAATTATGTGGATAAACCAATTTTCAAAATAAAACTTAGATTTAAGAACAAAATTTTTCATTTTCAGAAAACATTTATACATTTGTATTGCTTTATAAATCAATTTTATTAACTAAAACATACGAGATACATTGAAACGATGGCTACAAATTGAAACATTCGTTACTTTTTCAAAAGTAAAATTCTTCACTGTTCGTTTTGAAAATTAAAATTTAATCATTTAAAACAAAAATAATGGCCAGTATAATTTTTAAAAAACTGCTTGATAATGTTCCCGAGAGTACGAGAGCGGAGGTGCGCCTTTCGATGGATATTGCTAAACGCATTCAAAATTTGATGCGCGAACGCAACATAACACAAGCCGAACTCGCTCGAATGATGGATAAAGACCCCGCCGAAGTGAATAGGTGGTTGTCGGGAATGCACACGTTTACGACTAAGACGTTGGCAAAATTGCAGGAAGTTTTCGGGCAGCCGATTGTTGCCGTTCCTACTGAAATTGAAATGGCATAAATACTATTTTTACGAAAAAAAAGCCTTGTGAAACGGTCTCACAAGGCATTTTTTCGTAAAAATACTGAGGGGGCTATTTTCAGTTCTCATCATCCGCTTTCAAACGTTCCGCAGTATCGGCCACGCGCAAGGCTTCCAAAATGCCGTCAATTTCCCCTTCAATCACTTTATCAAGGTTAAAATTCTTGTTATCGCCTTCCAGACGGTGGTCAGTAACGCGATTTTGAGGAAAATTATACGTCCTAATTTTGTCCGAACGGTCGCCCGAACCAATGAGCGAACGGCGTTTTGAGGACACTTCCGAGTCGTGTGCTTGTTGTTGGGCTTCCCGAATTTTTGAATACAAACGCTGCATCGCTAACTCACGGTTCTGAATTTGAGAACGCCCGTCTTGACATTCCGACACAACGCCCGTCGGCAAATGCACAATCCGCACCGCCGATTCTGTCTTATTGATGTGCTGTCCGCCCGCACCCGAGGCCCTAAAAACGTCAATTCTAAGGTCTTCGCGGCGAATATTGAGGTCTTCCATCTCCAATTTTGGCATCACAGCAACGGTTGCCGCCGACGTATGTACACGGCCTTTCGACTCTGTTTCGGGAATCCGTTGTACGCGGTGCGCGCCCGATTCAAATTTGAGTTTGCCATAAACGTCTTCGCCAGAAATCTCCAAAACGAGTTTGGAATAACCACCCGCACCGCCTTCCGTAATCTCCAAAGCGTCAACTTTGAAGCCTTGACGGTCAAAAAAACGTTGGTACATTCGGTACAAATCACCCGCAAACAGGCTCGCTTCGTCGCCGCCCGTACCCGAACGAATCTCAAAAAGCACGTCTTTTGAGTCTTCGGGGTCTTTGGGAATCAACAAAACCTTGATTTCTTCATCCAATTCAGCAATTTGAGGATTCACTTCGTTGAGTTCTTCCCAAGCCATGTCGCGGAGTTCGTGGTCGTCCAACATTTCTTTTGCTTGCCCTTGTCTATCAAGCAACGCGTCATATTTTTTATAGACTTCAACAATCGGTTGCAGGTCTTTGTAGTCCTTATTTAGCTTCCGAAACTTGTCCATATCGTTGATTACTGAGGGGTCGCTCAGTTGTTCTTCGAGATGCACGTAGCGGTCATAAATAGCTTTTAATTTATCTAACATAATTTTATTTTGTAGCACGGACTTCAGTCCGTGGCTGTATATCTTAAAGAAAAATTCACTATTTCAAGCATTTCACGGACTGAAATCCGTGATACAATTAGATTTTTGACAGTTTATGCGACGCATGAACCAAAACGCCCCCCCTCAGTATTTGAGCCGATTTGACCATTGCCGCCGCTACCGTTTCGCCTTCCACAGGCCGATATTTGGACAACAAACCGCCGACGATTTTATCCAAAAACTTACC
>JAYSRS010000508.1:0-9861 GCA_043720935.1 Saprospiraceae bacterium | reverse complement strand
ATTTAGGAAATTTGCAAAATTTCCTAAATCTTTTGCCGCAAAAACACCATTTTTTACTTAAAAATTGGTTTGCGACATAAAACCGATAATTCCGATTTTTTATGCGGTATAACCGCTAAGCGTGCTGTTTTGCGGTTACACCGCATGGTAAAAGTTGTTGTTGGGTTGAGTATTACCGAGATGTTGCAGCTACGCCGCATTTAGGATATAACTTATCAACGCTCGACTCTAAAAACCTAGACGACGTTGTAGGCAGTCTCATTTCCTCAAAATCGCATCGTCAAACGCCAAAGGCAGCAGCGACAAAGCGGCGTCAAAAACGTAAGTTGTGCCATCAAGTTTATGCAAAATAACTTTTATAGCTTGGGCTTGTTTTTGCTCCATTTCGACCAATACTTGTCGGCAAAAACCGCAAGGCGTTACGGGAATCAGAGCCAACGTTTTTAAGGCAGTGATGGCAATTGCTAAAATTTTATGTTGGGGAAAATTGGCATTGACATAATTCAACACCGTTCTTTCGGCGCACGTACCTGACGGGAAAGCGATGTTTTCTTGATTGTTACCGCCGAATATTGCCCCATTATCAAGCAGAACGGATGCACCAACTGGAAATTGAGAATATGGCGAATACGATTTTTTAGCTATGTCTATTGCTTTGTTTATCAATTGTCTATTGATGTCACCCAATTCATTTACCGATGGGTATTCCGTATATTCTACTTGGATTTGCTTTTTATTCATTGTTGGTGTTTTTATACGTTATTTTGTGGTCATTCCACAAAACTTAATGAAATCTTGAAAACTCAATAAATGCAAAGGATTATCTTTTGTTCGTGACAAAAGTTGTTCGAGAAAATAAGGCTCTTGAACTTCCATTGGTTTTGATTTTCTATAAACAAGATGTTGTGAAGGTGGGCTGATTCGATTCGTCCTAAGCCTGTTTTGTTCTTTAAATATTTCCCTCAAATAACTTTCGTGAAAAGTAGCTTTGGTTTTATAACCGAATATCTCTTTTCCATTGTCAGTATCTTGCTCAAATTCGCTTGCTAAATCTTCGGGATTGTCGGCACTCACATCAAAGTAAGCGATGTATTGTTGTAATAATTCTGATTCGGGTTTTCGGACAAAAAACTTTCGATTGCCCAAAAACCATGTTTCAATACAGACTTTTTGAACAATAATCAACAATTTGCAAGCGTGTGGGAGTTCTTTGTAAGTGTAATTTTTACGAACGTCGTTTAATTTTTCAGCAATTGAAACACTGGCTTCTTGCTTTTTTTCTTCAACGGTCAATCGGTCTGCATCCGTAAAAAGCACTAAATAATTGTATTTCGGGACTTCATTAATGTCTTGTATCGCATCTGCGACAACGTTGTAGCAATCGGGAACGCCCATATCGCTTTGCGAATAATAGTTATTATCGGTGACAACATCAAAGCTGTCCACTTCTGAAAGTTGTGGTAAAAGGATGGAAAGCCATTTTTTATAAACAATCGGTTCAGTTTTTCCTTCAAATACAAAATAAAAATTCATATTAGGCTCGTTTTTCAAGGATTTTAATCAATTGGATAAAGGCATTTTGTTTGGATTTACCCAAATTGTAATTAGCTGCATCCCGTACTTGAATCATACCACCTTTGCGGCTCACGATTTTCCAATATTCATAAGGAATATTGTTAATGATGTAGGGATGATGGCTTGTAGCGATGAATTGTAGGTTTTTATTTTCATGAATCAAGTCGTCCGTGAGCGTATCTATGCAATTGATGCCTAAACTATTTTCAAATTCATCAATCAAGATAACAGAACCATCATTGGATAGGAATATTTCGCAAATATGAATAATCGTTCGCATCATACCCGATGACATACGTTTTTCACTTATCCATTTCGGAACGTCTTTTTCTTTAATGGAAATGATGGGTGTTGAAACAACAGAACCGTTTTTTCCAAACTCACTATAATAACCAGAAATTTCTTTTTGCTCGATTATCATATCTTCCACCTGCGGAAAAATATCAATAAACCGACTTTTTATATCATTAAAAACAGTTAAATTGAGTTGAGCGCACAAAAGCAATTTTACACGGATACTTTCATCACTATTTTTGATGTCTTCAACTGTTTTATATTTGTTATTATCTTTATCTTTTAGTTCGTCAACAGAGCCATTCAAATAGCTAATACCATTTTCTTTAACAGTGTTATCTTTGAACTTTATCTTATTAAATGCCTCTAACACTTCTTTAATACTTTTTTCTTCTTTTAGAACCGCTATCATGGATTGATTAGAAGACAATTTAGGCATAAGTAGGCCATTAAAACGAATGTCCTTTTGCGTTCTATCTATTATGACGTTGGCGGTTTGGTTATTTATCAATTGCTCAAACAGAATAATTGGCTTTATAGCCTCAGCATCCTCTTTGATTGAATAACTATCAAATAAGTTTTCGTTATTTTCTAGTACCGAAAAAGCCCCTGTCCAAGTAAATTCATTACCGAAAACAGTTGAAAACGTGATTTTCCATTCAAACCCATTGATGGATTGACCATTGGCAATACTTTGCAAATCTTTAATAGCTTTCAGTATTTGCGTTTTACCAACGCCTGAAATACCTACCAACAAAGTCAAATTTGAGGTAAATTTGATGTCTTCAAATTCCCATCCTAAAAAGGTATTCTTTATTTTCAATGATATGATTTTCATTACGCTTAAATTTTATTCGTCTTTCAAAACCGCGTTTTTATTCTATACTTTGTACAATTCGATACAAAGTTAACCAAAAAAGGTTTGCAAACAAGCGTTTGCAAACCTTTTTGTCGTTTTATACTGAGGGGGTATCGGTGTCGCTATTTCGACCTTAATCGAATGACGGGACAAATCAATTCTTCCAAAGAAATACCGCCGTGTTGAAAGGTATTGCGGTAATAATTGTTGTAATGATTGTAGTTGTTCGGATAAAGAAAATAGACATCTTCTTTCGCAAAAATGAAAGTCGAACTGACGTTCGGACGTGGCAAACCAACCGTTTTTGGGTCGCGGATTTCAAGGACATCGCGGCGTTCATATTGTAGGTTTTTACCGACTTTGTAGCGCAAATTCGTCGTGGTTTCCTTGTCGCCAATCACTTTCGACGGCGTTTTTACACGAATTGTGCCGTGGTCGGTGAGGATGAACAGGCGCACGTTTTTCTCCGCAATTTTTTTCAAGGCGGCAAAAAGCGGCGAGTTTTCAAACCACGATTTTGTCAATGAACGGTAGGCTTTTTCATCGCTTGCGAGTTCTTTCAGTACCTCCATTTCCGTTCGTGCGTGGCTCAACATATCAATAAAATTATAGACAATAAACGTCAAATCGTTTTTCAAATAATTCAAGATATTGTCTTCCAACAGTTTACCATTGGCGGCGTTCGTGATTTTTACATAGTCAAATTTCCACGATTTGCGTTGAATTTTCTGAATTTGCTCCGCCAAAAGGTCGGCTTCGTGGAGGTTTTTACCGCCTTCTTCGTTGTCGTTGAACCACCAAGTCGGGTGTCGGGCTTCGATTTCGGCGGGCATCATGCCGCTAAAAATAGCGTTGCGGCTGTACTGCGTTGTGGCGGGTAGGATGGAGTAGAAGTAGTCTTCTTCTTCAATCCGAAAGAGCGTTGAAATAATCGGTTCAATCATTTTCCACTGGTCATACCGTAGGTTGTCTAAGAGCAAACATACTGAGGGGATACCGTCGCCGATGTGAGGGAATACCTTGTTTTTCAATAAGTTATGACTCATAGTCGGGGCTTTGTTGCTTTTTGCACCGAGCCAATCCACGTAGTTTTTAGCGATAAATTTTGAAAATTCACCATTGGCTTCGGCTTTTTGCGTAGCGAGAATTTCGGCCATATCTTCCGAATTCGTAGCATCCAAACGGAGTTCCCAACCAACGAGTTTGCGGTAAACGTCCACCCATTCTTCGACGTTTAGGCCGCTTTGAATTTGCATAAACAACTCGCGGAAAGACTGTTGATAGTCTTGCGTGGTGCGCTCAGAGACGAGGCGTTTGTTGTCAACAATTTTTTTGAGCGACAATAAAATTTGATTTGGATTGACGGGTTTAATCAAATAATCGTGGATTTGTTGCCCGATAGCTTCTTCCATCACTTGTTCGGCTTCGTTTTTCGTAATCATCACGACGGGCAAATTCGGTTGCAACGCTTTGATGCGGGCGAGTGTTTCCAAACCCGTCAATCCTGGCATGGATTCGTCCAAAAACACCACGTCAATATCGCGTTGTGCGGCGCATTCTTCAAGGGCATCGTGGCCATTTGAAACGGTAACGACTTCATAGCCTTTCTTTTCCAAGAACATTTTGTGGGGTTTCAACAAGTCAATCTCGTCGTCGGCCCAAAGGATTTTTATTTTCTCCATGTTGGATAATCGTTTGATAGTAAATGATTTATGTGGTTTTAGTTATAACTCTACAAGGGTTACAGACCCTTGGAGAGTTATAAGTTCAGATTAATGCCAAACGCAAATACAAGCATTTTGTGTATGCGTGAGGCGAAACTTTTTTTGCAAAACTAAATAAAAAAATAGACTCTTGTTAAATCTTGTTTAAATCTTGTTCAAGGCTTCTTGTTGGTTGATAAAATAATTACCCAACAAATAATAACAATCTTTTTTCACTTTACGCACCTATTTACCATCTTTGTCCGTGCTTCAACAATAACTCGCTATTCATTTTTCTTAAATGACAAAATCAAAAGACTACGCGCCTTACCTATTTTCATTTGTAATGACTGCTGCTTCCGCAATAACGCAGAATGTACTGTACAAAGAGGGCTTTGCGCTCCGTTGTCTTGTTTTCGCTTTGGTACTTTTAGGCTTGTGGCGTTGGATTGAATGGTTATTGGCGCGCTCGGACAATAAGTGGGTGCAGTGGGGTTATGTGCTGGTCGGTATCCAAGTATATAGTGCGACTTATATTTTTTTGGATTATTATATGTTTCACTTTATTACCCACTTTTCAGAAGTCGAACCTTCGTATTTAGGCATGAGTCTTTTTTTAATGGGCGTCGTTGCTACTATTTTTATAGAAAGCATTAAATGGACAAAAGCACGAAAAGCGGCGCAAATAGACAATTTTTCCTTGCAATCTGAAAATATTGAGGCCAAATTTAAGCTATTGAAAGAACAAGTCAACCCCGAGTTTTTATTTCAATGCCTAACGACCCTGCGAACAATGGTGCAATCAGAAGACCCAAAAACGGAAGATTACATTTTGAAATTGGCGGATGTGTATCGTCAAACCTTAAAAAAAGACAGAAATGTGGTGAGTTTGCGCGAAGAACTGGCTCTTTTGAAGACCTACATGCACCTCATGCGCTACGGGCGGGAAGCGGCTATTTCTTTTGAAGTAAACGTTTCGGAGACATCGCTCAATTATCAATTACCTATTTTTGCTTTGCAGTTGTTGGGCGATAATTGTGTCAAACACAATGAATTTTCAGACAATCAGCCTTTGCACATTCGTATTTTTCAAAAAGACGCGCACAGCATCACTATGACTAATAATTATCAGCGAAGGGTTAACCCTAAATCGTTTGGTATTGATATCGAACATTTGGAAATGCGTTACGCCTTTGAAGGTGTGGAAGAAGGGGTGTTTATTGAAAAAGAGGATGCCATTTATTCAACAACTTTAAAGCTGTTTTAAAATTTTAATTGACTATAACCATGTCTTACGCCCGTTATCGCCATCATTTTTTATCGAATACAGAACAGTATTTACCTTATCTCTATCCTGTTTTGATGCCTATACTTACGCTCTATGCGACCCAAGTACCCGCAAAATCTTTCCAAGATGCGTTGACTTATTGGCTATTTACAGGGTTTTTACAATTGATACTTTTGGTGTTGATTCAAAAAATAATCTATTCCAAGATGTATAATCAATGGGTTAGGTGGTTAATTGCGTGTCTTGTGGGCGGCTTGGTATTGAGCCTTTATTTGTTTTTGGAATACAACGTTTTTTATTTCACGGAGCGGTTGGTTTATGCCAATAAATGGAAACCTATTATCAGATATACGCTCAATATTCCGATTCTTATCGCTTTGTTGGAGAGTATTAAATCGGCTACGGAGCGTAAAAAAATTCAGATAGACAATATTACCTTAGAAAATGAGAATGCAAAAGCCCAATTTAATTTGCTGCTTCAACAAATAAATCCCCATTTTTTATTCAATTGTTTAACGATTTTGCAAGCAATGGCACGGTCGAAAGACGCGAGAACCGAAGATTTTATCATAAAATTAGCTGATGTTTATCGCCGAACTTTAGAAACAGACAAAGGAACGGTGACACTGCAAGAAGAACTGGATTTTTTTAATGCCTATATGTATTTAATGACCTTGCGCCAAGAAAATGCGATTTTTGTTGATGTACAAGTGGCTGAAGCTGCTTTCGCTTATCGGTTGCCCGCTTTTTCATTGCAACTGTTGACTGAAAATTGTATCAAACACAATATTATTTCAGAAACCAAGCCTTTGACCATCCGTTTGTACCAAAAAGACCCTAAAAGCCTGACGATTTCAAATAATTATCAGCCTAAATCCGTAAAAAGTGAATCATTTGGCATCGGTATCGACAACCTAAAAAAGCGGTATGCCTTGGAAGGTATCGCGCAGGGTGTGGAGATAGAAAAAACGAAAACGACGTACGCCACGACTATAAAATTATTTTAACGACTTAACGGTATCACGGACTTTAGTCCGTGAATTTTAAACACTCACGGACTAAAGTCTGTGGTACAACTTAAAAATGAAAATCCTGATTGTAGAAGACGAGCAAAGAACGGCCCTTATGCTCAAAGAATTTATTGAATGGCATCCCAATTACACTGTTGTGGACATTTGCGACAGCATCGAAACGGCGGTCAGTTACCTACGCGCCCATCAACAAAATTTGGATGTCGTGTTTATGGATATTGAATTGTCGGATGGACAATCTTTTGAAATATTCGACAAAATAGCCGTCAATCTGCCCGTTGTGTTCTGCACATCTTACGACGAATTTACGCTAAAAGCCTTTAAAAATCACGGAATTGATTACATTTTAAAGCCATTTAGTGCCGCCGACATTCGCCAAACGATTGCCAAAGTGGAGGAATTGAAAGGACGTTTTGCGGTTAATAATTTGGACAGCACGCGCATAAAGGAAGCCTTGACACCGACCAAAAGCTATCAAACGAGTTTTCTTATTCGCTTCCGCGAAAAAATATACCCTGTTGCGGTAGCCGATGTTGCTTTTGTTTACTTGGAAAATGAGACGGCCTATTTATACAGTTTTAAAGGTGAGAAACACCCCGTTTTTAAAACAATGGACGACATTGAAAGTGCCCTTTCGCCCAACCAATTTTACCGTGTTAGCCGCCAAATGATAATCAATCGAAAGGCCATTAAAGAGATTGAAACCTATTTTAACCAAAGGCTTGTGGTGCATTTGACGGTAAAAACACCCGAACAAGCCCTTGTGCCACGGCTAAAAGTTGCACCTTTTTTGAGCTGGATTGAAAAAGAATGAGAAATACTGAGGGGGGTAAAATATTTACGAAATCTTTAAGATTTCGTAAATGTAGCCTCCGCTAGAATTGTCAAAACGCCCTTATTTCACAAAATCACTTATTTTCCAAATCGCTACGTAATGCGCTATCGTGCCACCTAAAACGAACAAATGCCAAACGGCATGGGCGTATTTTTGTTTGTTCCAACGGTAAAAAAATACGCCAATTGAGTAACTCAAACCACCCGTCAATATCCATTTAAAAACGTCGAAAGGCATCGTTGCGCTAAATGGTTTGACCAAAAACACAACCGACCAACCTAGGAAAATGTAAACAAAAAGGGAGACATTTTCGTATTTTCCAATGAAAAATAGCTTCAAAATAGCAGCCACCAAAATAACAAACCATTGAAGAGAGAGAAAAATTGTCGCCGTTTGCGTGTCCGCATACTGCACGACAAAAGGTACATAACTACCACCAATTAAGAAAAAAATGCTTACATGGTCGCATACATGAAGTCTTTGTTTAAGTTTTGGCGACTGAACAGCGTGGTAAAAAGTGGAACACAAATAGACGGCGAGCATGCCAAATGCAAAGATGGAAACGGCTAAAACGGGCATAAATTCGCCCACTTTACGCGTTTTTTCTAGTAAAAAAGGGGTCGCAATCAAAGCAAACACAACGCCTAAACCGTGGGTAAGGGCATTGATAACTTCTTCGGGCAGCGTTTGAGAACGGTGGCTCATAAATTAGGTTTATTTACAGATTAATAGAAATTTTTATAAAATGTTTTGGTATTATTAATTATTTATCGCCCAAATACTGAGGGGTGTTCAAATTTACAGTTTTTTATATTTTGTAAATGTAGTATTTAGCTACAAATTATTGTGACATTTTGAGCATAATTTACGAATAAAAATAGGCTTAAATCAAAAACAAGCGGTGTTATATACGTTTTATCTAAATTTATCCTAATAAGTTTATCTTTTTTATATTCATTATCAAAAATATATCTATTTTTGACGCCCAATGATTTCGAACACGTTTGAGAATCCCGAAAGAGATTCAAAGAATAACACTTCATGCGCCATTTATTGTTATAAATAGCACCTAATCAATGACTTATAACTTCAACACACAGTCGTAGGTTCGGGTTCAAACACGTACATTACAAATGGTGCAGCGACGTTGTCTCAAAACATTAGCAATAATACCTTTACGAACTTAAATATCAATTCGACTGGTAGTGTGACGTTTATCTCAAACAGCGTAAATGTTCCCGCTAACGGCACGCAAACGGTGAGCAATAACAGTATCGTAACGGCTTTCAACAAAGCGGGTGCGGGTGGGTTACTTTGGCGACCTCTTCTGCTTCATCGGTAGCGGGTGCAACTATCAATCACAACAATAATAATTTTTCTAATATCACAGTAACAGGCGCAACCACAATTGCGGGTTGGGTAAGTACAGACGGTGCTACCTACGGTTTGGTGTTCGACGCGACAAACGATTTTATTTTAAATTCAGTTGATGTATTCCTTAATACAACGACAGCAGGTAACGTAGTTCTTGCATTGCAAAATAGCGGTGGCACACAACTTCAAACAATTACAGTGGCTGTACCAGCAGGTGATGCAACGACACTTGTCAAACACACCATCAACTTAGGTTGGCTCGTACCAACGGGTATAGGTCTCCGCTTAGTAGCTGTCTCTGGTCCGAGCATGGTACGTGAAAGTGGTTTAGGCGGATATCCTTATTCGTTAGGCACATCGGGAACAGTAACGAGTGGTTTTATCACTAATCCAGGAAGCGCGGCTTACTATTTCTTTTACAACTGGAGTACAACGGCGGTTTGCGTGGCACCGCGTTTGGCCGTAACAGCACCACCCGCTTTGACTATCAGCTCGTCAGCGGTGACAACTTATGTGGACATCGCTTTTAAGCTTAATCATAAAGTATTGACATTCAACTCCTTCGGAGTTGGGAAGCCATTTTTACATTTTCCGTAGGTTGCACCTACGGTTATTCACGTTCAATCCTTGCAGGATTGTAGAAACGGGTAAGTTATATTTTACAAATTTCCTTACTACTTAAAGTGTGCGCACCATTTATAAAGTGTGCGCTCTATTTCTTAGAAACGTGAAATAAGTAAAAGCGTATTTTCAAAATCCCGAAGGGTAGGCTGTCCAAAAGTAATAGAGTTTTTCTAAGTACATGACAAAAAAGTAAATGCCTTTTCGCACTCGCTTCGCTCGTGCGAAAAGAGGAGAAAGTGTTACAAATTACGGGCAACCCCCGAATTTTCAACCACATC
>JAYSRS010000507.1:0-9873 GCA_043720935.1 Saprospiraceae bacterium | reverse complement strand
TTTTTGAAAGAAAATCGTAGATTTTCTTTCAAAAACAAGCTGCCTCCTTAAAAATCCTTTAAGGGGCGTCTTTCGAGCGTAGCGAGCAACAGCCCGTAAAATGCGCTTTTATTTTTTCAACGTTTCTTTACGTGTTTAACAGAAAATAATTGTATTGAAAGATAAAACGGAATTTTATAGTGCATTTTATTACTATTTTAGAATCGCGCTGTTACTTTTGCGAATATTCGCTAGTTTTATAAAATAACAAAAATAACAATAGCATGGAACAGTATTTAAGCTACCGCAATGTGCGGTTTGTCCTTCACGAAATGATGGACGCAACGAGCGTCAACCGCTTTGCGTATTATGCCGATTACGACCGCGATGCCTACGACATGGCACTCGACGCCGCTAAACAAATCGCCGACACCACGATGTTTCCGTTTTATCGGGAAATGGACACCAAAAAAGCCGTTTTTACTGAGGGGGTCGTTAAGGTGCATCCGCAGCTCAAAAAAATCATCAAAGCCGTTGCCGAAGGGGGTTGGATTGCGGGTCACGCACCTTACGAAGCGGGCGGTTTGCAAATGCCGTTTACTTTGGTTTACGCAGGTTTGCTGTCGTTTTATTCAGCAAACGTCAATGCGTGTTATCCGTTTTTGACGCAAGGCGCGGCGAATCTTATTTTGAGTTTTGGCAGCGATGAATTAAAGACAACGTATTTGCCTAATATGTATTCGGGTGATTGGCAAGGCACTATGGCGTTGACTGAACCGAACGCGGGAAGCTCCTTATCCGATATGGTAACGTCTGCCGAGCCTACTGATACTGAGGGGGTCTATAAAATCGTCGGTCAAAAAATTTATATCTCTGGTGGCGACCACGATGCGGTTGACAACGTTGTGCATCTCTTGTTAGGACGTATCAAAGGCGCACCTGCTGGAACAAAAGGCATTTCATTATTCGTTGTGCCGAAATTCCGTCCTGAGGGCGAGACACTCGTTGATAATAACGTGACGACGGCGGGGATTTTTGGCAAAATGGGTCAAAAAGGCTACATCGCCGCCACATTGATGTATGGTGAACAAGGCGATTGCCTAGGTTATTTGGTCGGTCAACCGCACAAAGGTTTGACGTATATGTTTCAAATGATGAACGAAGCGCGGATTGGAACGGGATTAGTCGCAACGGGTGCAGCCTCTGCCGCTTATTACGCCTCCTTGAAATACGCAAATGAACGACCACAAGGCCGCAAACCGTCGAGCAAAAGCCCGTCTGACCCGCCCGTTTTGATTGTCGAACACGCCGATATTCGTCGCATGTTGTTGTTTCAAAAGGCGGTTACTGAGGGGTCGGTGGCGTTGTTGATGTATTGTTCGCATTTGGCGGACATCGCACACGTGGCCGAAGGCGAAGAAAAAACAAACGCGCATTTGTTACAAGAACTCTTGACGCCGATTGCCAAATCTTATCCTTCCGAAATGGGGATTCATGCAGTCAATGCAGGGATGCAAATCCTCGGCGGAGCAGGTTATTGCGATGATTTTCCCTTGGAATTGCTTTCCCGCGACATTCGTGTGAATGCGATTTACGAAGGCACGACGACAATTCACGGCTTGGATTTGTTAGGCCGCAAAGTCTCAATGAGCAACGGACAAGCCGTACAACTCTTTGGTAATGAATTAGTTATCGAAATTACTGAGGGGTCTAAATTGGAACAGACAAAACGCTACGCGCAGCAATTAGGCGAAACGGCGGGGCATCTGAAAACAATCACGGCCAAAATTTTTGACAACGCCAAAACATCAAGTCCCGAAATTTTATTGGCCGACGCAACAATGTATCTTGATTATTTCAGCCTCGTAACGATTGCTTGGATGTGGTTGAAACAAGGCAATACTGCAGCCCGTGCCTTAGAAAAAGGCAATTTGAGCGACGACGATGCGCTATTCTACAACAGCAAATTGGCCACAATGCGCTATTTCTTTGAATATGAATTGCCCAAAACACTGGGTTTGGAGAAGCAGTTGTTGAATTTTGATAAATTAACGGTGGGGTTGGAGACGGCGATTTTGGTGTAATGATATTTTACACCCCCTCCGTATAAAGCGTAAAAAACGCCTTGCAAAGTCATTTCATTTGCAAGGCGTTTGATTTTTCTTTTATAAGGTTTTACGACGTTTTACTTTAATCTAAAAAATATTCATCCCCATTTTCATTAATAAACCCAATTTTATTTTGAGTTGTCAAGACTTCCGCAAAACCGTGTTTGAAATACTTGACTTCTCGATAACGAGGTGGAATCGTTTTTTCCGCAGGAATGATGTAATAACCCATTTGCTCGCCACGAATGAGTTGAAAGCCGTTTTCAGTATCAATGTCAAGGCGCACGTCGTCAAATTCGGTCGGGACAACCCATTGCCACAACCGCTCGCCCATGAGGCCCCATTTTTCAGCTTTTTTTACCTTCAAAAATAGGCGATTGCTGTCTTTGTCCGTAATATTCATGGGTTTTAGCCACATAATTTCCACTTCGTCGAAATCATAATCCAAGACCAAACTTGAATCGCGGAGCGAACTAACGCCCCATTTTCCGTTCTTTTTGGCCGTAAAATAAGGCGTTCTGATGGAGTCTCTAATGGCAATTGTCAGAATTTCATTTCTGATTTCATCATAGACAAAGGGGACAATTGTATCATTTTTTGCGGAAATTAGCCCCCATTTTCCGTTTGTTCCTTGTGCCAAAAGCGTATCAAAACTCATCGGCGAGAGGTATTTTATGTCTTGATACTGAGGGGGTATCGAGTCGAGGGTTTCAAAAGTGAACGCGCCCGTTATCTTATCAGCAATGGTTTTTCGCTTCAAAATATAACCCACTTTTGCACTATCGTCCTTTGTCACTTCGGGCAAAATCCATTCGTTGAAGACCAACGCGCCTGTATTTTTACCAACGACAACGGCTTTTCCTTCGGCATAACGCTTGAAAATAGGGTCGTTTGCGGCTTCAGCAGGAAATTTTTCTTCCACGATGCCGTCCTCGCTGATAAAAACCCAATCACCATCCATTGATTTTTGGCCCATAAAACCACCCCGCGAGAGGGCATGAATGCGCTCATAATCGGGTCGAACGATGTACTCGCCTTCCACGTCAATTACGCCCTTGTAGCCGCCCGTCGAGACAATCGAAAACGAATAACTAAAACGTGGATTTCTGTCGAACAAAGTCGCCGAATCATACTGAGGGGCTATCATAATTTCGCCACGGGCATTTGAAAATCCCCACGTTCGGCCTTTGCGATACGGCACGAGTTGTAAGACATTTGCCGTCACCAAAGCCGCTTGAAAGGCCGTTTTTTTAGCATTTGACTCTACCGTTTTTTCCACCAAACCGTAGTGCGGACGGTCGCATTCAGCCATGCCTTCGTCGTCAATTTGGGTTAACTTTTCTGGCATATTGCCCAAACAAGGCATCGAATTGCCTTTCATCTTCAAAATGGCTAAGCGACGCGGCAATTTTGGGAAGTCAACCAAGAGGTTTTTTCGACAATCTAGTTCGACCAAAGACGCGGGAAAACTGAAAATTTGTGTCACTTTATTGTCCGCAAAACGCAGTGTTGACAGCCTCGGTGGCAAGCTCGGCAAACTGTCTAATTCGTTGTTGCTCGCATCCAGAACGTGCAAATATTCAGGCAGATTGGGCAGTTTTTTGATTTTATTACCCGCAACAGAACACGTCGAAAGCAGATAAGGCAACTGAGGCAACGAATCTAGTTGGGCATTCTCAAAAATCATTTTTGACAATTGAGCGGGCAATTTTGGCAATTTCCGCAACGGATTATTGCTGCAATTGAGCCATAAAATATCGTCGGGAAGGCTCGGCAGCTTTGTTAGGCTATCGCCAACACAGGATAATTTTTGAAGGTGAATCGGCAACTTCGGCAACGATTTCAACGGATTTGCATTTAGCGTCAGCTCCGACAACGCCTTTGGCAAGCCCGTAATGTAGGCGATTTTGTTGCCGCTAAAATCAAGCACCAAAATCGTTTCGGGAAACAAAGGCAAGCTCGTTAGCCGATTGTTCGCACCGCGAATAACCTTCAAATAGGGATTGGGCAGATAAGGAAATTGAGCGATTTTGTTGTTGGAACAGTCCAAAGTCAATAAGCCAGAAAAACCTTCAATGCCTGTCAAATCACTAATTTCCTTGAAATTAATGTTCAAATGCGCCAATTTACGCGCTTCGGGCTGCAATTGATTGCGCTCGTTTAAGCACGCGGGGCATTGAACGCGCACGGCTTTTGCAAAATTGAGGTCAAGAATTGTTTGGCCGAAAAGAGAATTTGCCGCAAGCAGCATGACTAATAATACGTGTAATTTTTTCACAGTGTCGTTCGCTTTAGTTCAGTAATGTTTGTCGAAACACATAATTTAAATAGCAAACTTACACAGGTTTGTCTAAAAAACACCTTTTAGATACGTTTTTTTTAAGTCATTTTTTGACATTAAACTAATAAAATATTGATAAAAAAGGTATGTTTCGTTGAGAAAGCGGCATTTTTCAATTTGTCTTTTACGTTAATACTCAAGATACTGAGGGGGTAAAAAGCGTTTATTGGCATGTAACAAATCAGAATTATCGACTTTATGGCACGGCGCACATTTACGAAATTTTGAAGATTTCGTAAATGTTTGTAAAGCGTCGTTTCTTAATTAATCCAAGAAGTATTCGTCGCCATTTTCGTTAATAAAACCCGTTTTGTTAGCCGTCGTTACGACTTCCGCGAAGCCGTGTTTGAAATATTTGACTTCTTGATAACGCGGCGGAATTGTTTTTTCGGCAGGAATGATGTAATAGCCCATCTGCTTGCCGCGCACCAATTGAAACCCATTTTCGGTGTCGGCATCGAGGCGTACATCGTCAAATTCGGTTGGCACAATCCACTGCCAAAGGTGTTCGCTCATCAGACCCCAATAATTGCCTCGACGCACTTTCAAAAACAAGCGATTTGTTTCTCCGCTCACGATATTGAGTGGTTTTAGCCAAAAAATTTCGACTTCATCAAACTCATAATCCAGCACCAAACTTGAATCAATCATGGAGCTAACACCCCATTTTCCGTTCTTTTTGCCCGTTAAATACGTCATTTTCAAGGAATTTTTGTCGATAATTGTAAAAATGGCTGTTTTAATGTCTTCATAATTAAACCCAACCAATACCTCATTTTTCTTATTTATCATACCCCATTTTCCGTTCTGATTTTGAGCCAAAAGCGTGTCAAAACTGAGTGAAGAAAGCCGTTTTAGCGCGCGATACTGAGGGGGTATCGAATCAACCGTTTCGATTTTGAAAGTACCTGTGGCCTTGTTAAGTATCGTTTTTTTACGCAATACGTAGCCTACTTTCGCGCTGTCGTCGTGGATGAATTGCGGGAGCAAAAACTCGTTAAAAGAAAATTTACCTACATTTTTTGCGGCAATTGTTGCTTTTTCACCGACGTATCGCTTGAAAACGGGGTCTTCGGCCACTTCGGCGGGAAAGTTATCTTCCGCAATTGCATCCTCAGTGATGTAAATCCAATTATCTGCCGAAGTTTTTTGAGCAATAAAACCGCCGCGATTTAGGGCATGCACTTTTTGATATTCGGGACGAATAATGTACTCACCTTCGACGTCAATCACACCTTGCAAACCACTTACGGAGACGATAGAAAACGAATAACAAAAATGCGGGTTTTTATCGAACAAACTAGCCGATTCATACTGAGGGGGTATCATAATTTCGCCACGGGCGTTTGAAAAGCCCCACGTTTGGCCTTTTCGATAAGGAACGAGTTGCGCCGCCGTAATTGTCACTAAGTTTGATTGAATAAGTGGTTTTGTAAATGTATTTTCCACCAAGCCAAAATGCGGACGGAGGCATTCAGAGATGCCTTCTTCATCAATTTGGGTTAATTTTTCAGGCATATTGCCCAAACAAGGGATTGAATTGCCTTTTATCTTCAAAATTGACAAGCGGCGTGGTAATTTTGGAAAAGCAATTAGCAAATTATTTCGACAATCTAACTCGACTAAAGATGCGGGAAAGGAGAAAACCCGCGCCACTTTATTTTGAGCGAAACGCAAAATTGACAGCCTTAACGGCAAATCAGGCAAGCTGTCAAGTTGATTATCGTCGAGATTTAATATCTGCAAATATTCAGGCAAACTTGGCAGTTTTTTCAACCGATTGCCAACAACGGAGCATTCTGACAACAAATAAGGAAGCGTAGGTAACGAATCCAGTAAATTATTATCGAATATCATTTTAGACAATTGTGCAGGTAATTTCGGCAGTTTTTTTAGGGGATTATTGGCACAATTGAGCAATATAATGTCGTCTGGTAAATCGGGTAAACGCTCTAAACTACCACCGATGCACGATAATTTTTCAAGATAAATAGGCAATTTCGGCAATTGCCGAATCGGGTTGCCGTTGAGCGTCAGTTCTGACAACGCAATTGGTAAACTCGTTATGTAACTAATTTTATTACCACTACAATCCAAAGAAATTAAAGATTCGGGCAACAGAGGGAGGCGCGTGAGTAAATTGTTGGCACAACGAATGTGCTTCAAATAAGGGTTGGGAAAAAAAGGCAACGCCGTAAGATTGTTGTTAGAGCAATCAAAAGACATCAAATTAGTGAAACCTTCGATGCCCGTTAGGTCGCAAATGCCTTTATAATTTACGTCTAAATGTGCCAATTTTTGAGCATTAGGCTGCAATTCGTTCCATTCACTGAGGCAATCGGGGCATTGCGTGCGAATAGCTTGGGCAAAATTAGCGTCAAGAATCGTCTGTGCGAAAAGTGCGTTTGCCGTGAAAGCAAAGAGGAAAAGTAGTAGTGATTTTTTCACGATTAAGTGTTCGTTTTAGTTTGTAGAATAGTTTGTAATATATAAGTTTCTAACATTATTTATGGCGCAAAACTAAGCAAACTTACCCTGTAAATAGTATTTTTCAATTTAGTTTTTTTTAAAATATACTGTTTTTATGAAATTTCATACCCCTCAGTATTTTGCCAAATATTTCTGTCAAGTATTCACCAGTAATTAATTTCCGCAGTTTGAAATTTGGAATCTGAAATTTGGAATTTCCTTTATGACGAGGAAAGCAGACGTTTTGGGAAAAAACAACAGAATGACCAACTTATATAGATTAGTTTTACGTCAATAAAAAAAATCATCGGCTATATATTAAAAAAAATATTTATTAATGAGAAGTTTTTCGTTAAATTCTCGCATTTTGGCGTGGCATCTCTTTTTTTGGACGTGTCTTTTTCTCTACGAATGGCTCTTACAAGGCAGTCTGAACGACTGTTACGGAGTGTCTTTAAACGCAGCTTTGCTCAATGTGCCTATCATTATGGGCGTGACCTATTTTACCATTTTCATCACTGTTGAGCGGTTTTTATTGCAAAAAAAATATGTACCTTTTGCACTCTGCATTCTTGGAAGTATGGTCTTTTCGGGATTTTTTAGACGCATTGTCACCTTTGAAATTATCTACAAAATCGTTCACCCCGAGCGCGCCACAATTCTTTTTCTATTCCCTAAAATGGTAATAGATGCTGTTTATGTACAATTGATAGCAGGCACAGGGTCAATGATTTACGTCATTCAGAAGTGGATGGATCAGCAGCGCGTGAACGAGACGTTGATGAAGGAAAAAGTGGCCGCAGAGTTGGCTTTGTTGCGCTCACAGGTGCAACCACACTTCATTTTTAATACGCTGAATAATATTTATATGTTGTCGCTCAAAAACTCACCTCTGACGAGCGACATGATTTACCGTTTGTCGGCTTTGTTGAGTTATATGTTGTATGATTCAAAACGTCATTTGATTGAGGTTGAGAAAGAAATAGATTATGTTAAAAATTATATCAACCTTGAAAAAATCCGTTACGGCGAGCGACTCGATGTGCAGATGTGCATTGTGAATGACGTGCGGGGCGTGCAAGTGCCGCCGTTGTTGTTTCTGCCTTTGGTTGAAAATGCGTTTAAACACGGTGTCTCAAATGCGGTCGAAGAATCGTGGATTCACATTGATATTTCGTTGAAAAAACGGGTGTTGATGTTCAAAATTGAAAACAGCCTGTGCGCTGAAAAAGCCGAAATGAACGGTTTTGGCAACGGTTTAGGCTTAGATAATCTTAGAAAACGCCTTGAAATTCTCTATCCCGACAATTTTGAATTGAAGATGTTGAAAGAAGAGGAGTCGCATTTGGCCGTTTTGAAGCTCAATTTTGCCGAACATACTGAGGGGGGCGTTTTTGAAGAGGGAAAAAGAGAAAATACGGCAACTAAGCGTGTTGAAAATATACCGTCTTTATCACCTGTGATGGTTGCAGCTAAAAGTATATTGTTATTTTTCAAATTTTAGATGAACCGTTTTTATTGAAACTTCGTAAGTCATTGTGTCTCAAATTTGAGGAGATTACATTTACGAAATCTTTAAAATTTCGTAAATGGTTGTGATTCACCGCATTTTGACATCTGATTTTTTCGCACTCCATATTATTGCTCATGTTACGCAAGCGGCTAAATGGGCCACTGATTAGACAGATACGACTGATTTAAAAGAATTTCTTTTTTAATGGAAACGCTTACAGAAAAAAATCAGTGAAAATCAGTGAAAATCAGTGAAAATCAGTCGCATCCTTCTAATCAGTGGCCCATTGCGTAACATCAGTTATTGCTAACTTTTAAACTTTGCTGTCATGAAAATTAAATGCCTTGTTGTTGACGATGAACCACTAGCAGCTGAATTAGTCGCTACGCACGTCGTCAAAATGCCTGAATTGGAACTCGTTGCGACGTGTTGCAACGCTTTTGAAGCCTCCGCCGTTCTGCAAAGGGAGCAAATTGATTTGCTGTTCTTAGACATTCAAATGCCGCGTATGACGGGTTGGGAATTGCTCAAAAACTTGCCCGTTCGCCCGCTCGTCGTTATTACGACTGCCTACCGAGATTACGCTTTTGAAGGCTACGAATTTGACGTTTTGGACTTTTTGTTGAAGCCCATTAACTTTGAACGTTTTCAAAAATCCGTTGCTAAATATCACCAACGGATAGCCATGCCTATTGAGATAACCCCTTCATTATTAGACAGTTATGAACAGTCTTACAAATATTTCAAGGTCAATCGAGAGATGAAAAAAGTGTTTTTGAAAGACATTTTGTACATCGAAAGCCTTAAAGATTACGTCCGCATCAAGACTGAAAAAGAGTCGCTCATTACGTATCAACGCATCAGTTATTTGGAAGAAAAGCTGCCCGAAGATAAGTTTTTGAGGGTGCATAAATCCTTTATTGTGGCCGTTGATAAAGTTGCTTCGTTGGCCTCAAATTCGGTCAAAGTGCGCGAAAAAGAGATTCCCGTGGGGCGTAATTACAAGATGAATGTGGCCAAATTGGTGAGTTCTGCCATTTGATTGAGTGTAAAACGAAAAGTGATAGGTGTAAAACGAAAAACGAAAAGTGATAAGTGAAAAGTGATAAGTTGGGCGTGACATTTATTCCTTTTCGTTTTTCATTTATCACTGATGTTATGCAAGCCCGAAGGGCTTAAATATGAATAGCCGTAGGTGCAACCTACGGAAAATATGAAAGTTAGTTAACCAAGTCCGAAGGACTTGAACACTGTTATTAAGCAACAACTTACAAGTTCAAGTCCTTCGGACTTGGGCAGACGTTTTGACACTATTCCGTAGGTTGCACCTACGGCTATTCATATTCAACTCCTTCGGAGTTAGGTCTGCGTAACATCACTTATCGTTTTTCACTTATCGTTTTTCACTTATCGTTTTTCACTTATCGTTTTTCACTTATCGTTTTTCACTTATCGTTTTTCAC
>JAYSRS010000506.1:0-3448 GCA_043720935.1 Saprospiraceae bacterium | reverse complement strand
GTTCTACGTGAATCCGCAAAGCCTTTGCTTTTGCCAAAGTCGTGCTGATGCGCTTATGCTCAATCAACGCTCTTGTCAAGTTTTTCAAGAGGGCAACGCGGTGCGCCTTCTTACGTCCGAGGTTATTAACCTTATCTCCGTGTCTCATTTTGAGAAAAATTTAAACTTCACAACATCGGAGCAGCTTGCGCGCTCATGCGATTTTCATGAAGCAGATTAAAAATAGAAATTATAAAAAAATGCTGAGGCGGTGTCCTTGCGAACAACACCCCTCAGTATTTTAGTTTTTTACTCTTCGTCGAGCTTGTATTTCGACAAATCCATGCCGAACATCAAGCCTTTATCCGTCAATAATTCTTCGATTTCAACGAGTGATTTCTTACCGAAGTTACGGAATTTCAACAACTCATGCGTGTCGTAACGTACCATTTCGCCCAATGAATTGATTTTCGCTGCTTTCAAACAGTTGTAAGCACGAACCGACAAATCAAGGTCTTCCAATTGCGTTTTCAACAACTTACGCATGTGCAAAATATGCTCATCAACGACATTTTCCTCGCGGCTACGTTCATCATCGAATGTAATATTTTCATCCGTAATCAACATCAAATGCTGAATCATGATACGCGACGCTTCTTTGACAGCATCTTCTGGATAAATCGTTCCATCCGTTTTGACATCAATCACGAGTTTTTCGTAGTCGGTACGTTGACCTACGCGGAAAGGCTCGATGCGATAAGCAACGTTTTTGATGGGCGTATAAATTGCGTCAATCGGAATAACGCCGATAGGTGCGTCTTTCGGCAAGTTTTCATCTGCGGGAACGTAACCACGGCCTTTGGTAATGGTCAATTCCATTTCCAAACTCACGCTTGGTTCCATGCTGCAAATGATTAAATTAGGGTTCATGATTTTGAAAACGTTGGTCGCTTCCTCAATATCACCCGCCGTAAACTTGTCTTTACCCGCAACTGTCAAGTAGATTTTTTCCTCACGGATGTCTTCACCTGCAATCAATTGCTTCAAACGGACTTGTTTGAGGTTCAAAATGATGTCCACAACGTCCTCAACAACGCCCCGAATTGTTGCAAATTCATGTTCGACACCTGCAATCCGCACTGCCGAAATAGAGAAACCCTCCAACGACGACAATAGAACGCGACGTAGAGAGTTACCGACTGTTTGACCAAAACCCGGTTCGAGTGGTTTAAACTCAAACTGACCTTCAAACTCGGTCGTTTTATTTAATACAATTTTGTCGGGCTTCTGAAAATTCAATATTGCCATGCTTGTATTTTATTCTTAAAGAAATGAAGGGGAGATGTTTTCCACTAACAAATGGTTATTGGTTAATGGTTAATGGTTAATAGTTAGTGATTAATAAATAGTGAATCATAAAATATATTCACCGTTTACCTTTAATCATTAACCAATAACCAATAACCATTAACCATTAATCATTTGGATTATTTCGAGTACAACTCGACAATCAACTGCTCGTTGATTTTTTCTGGAATTTGGTCGCGTTCAGGATAAGCGATGAATTTGCCTTCCATTTTCGCACCGTTCCAATCCAACCAAGCATATTGTTTTACGCCGCTATTGACGCCGATACCTTCCATTTTACCGTTGTTGAGCGATTTGCCACGAACAGCAATCACATCACCTGGACGGATAAGTGTAGAAGGAACGTTGTTCAAAACGCCGTTTACTGTAACGTGTTTGTGAGAAACCAATTGACGCGCACCGTTGCGGGTGTTCGACAAACCTAGGCGGAAAGCGATATTGTCCAAACGCGATTCGAGCAATTGGAGCAAAACTGCGCCCGTAACACCGTGGCGTTTGGTTGCTTCGTGGAAAGTTTTGCGGAATTGACGTTCCAAAACGCCATAAGTGTATTTCGCTTTTTGCTTTTCCATCAACTGTACGGCGTAATCCGACTTTTGCTTTTTCTTACGCGAGTTACCGTGCATACCCGGCCCGTATTTCTTGCGCTCAAATGCCTTGTCGTTACCGTAGATTGCCTCACCAAAAGCGCGAGCTTTCTTGGAGGTAGGTCCTGTATATCTTGCCATTTTATTGACTTTGAATTATTGCTATTGAAAAAATTAGGTTCTCTTTTACTTGAAAAATGTGTAGAAAACCGAGTTTTATATCAAAAACGGCTGTGAAAATTTATTTTTTGATAAATCCCAAAACAGCGTTTAAATCAATGATTATCAATTAATTATATCCTAAAATAATTCTTAATTTTTAATTCTTAATTCAAGAATACTGAGGGGGTTGTTTTATCAATTAGAAACGTATCAACTGCCTATATTTTAGAATGAAATTATACGCGACGGCGTTTAGGCGGACGGCAACCGTTGTGCGGAACGGGCGTCATATCGCGGATAACCATAACTTTAATTCCTGCTGCGTCAATTGCGCGAATTGCCGCTTCACGACCTGCTCCCGGGCCTTTTACAAACACATCGCAAAAACGCATACCTGCATCAAAAGCGACTTTTGCCGCGTCAGAAGCTGCAATTTGCGCCGCATACGGTGTATTTTTCTTTGAGCCACGGAAACCGCCTTTACCCGCAGAACCCCACGAGATGACTTGTCCGTTTTTGTTCGTCATCGAGACGATGATGTTATTGAAAGATGCGTGAATGTGTCCACATCCTTCGGGCGTTATCTGTACGACCCGTTTTTTAACGATCTTTTTAGACTTGCCTGACTTACCTGCTGCTTTCGCTACTGCCTTTGCCATTGTACTTTTAGGCTTTGGTGTTCGGGTTTTTATCCGAAACGGATAATCCTTGAACTGTTAAAGGTAATGATGAATGATAAAGGATAAATCAATGAATTTACAAATAGCTAATAAATAAAGCGTTGTAAATAAATGATTTAATCGTTTATTTCTATCAGTTCCCAAGATGATTTAATCATTCCGAAATCGTTTCGGAATCCTGTTTAATAATTAGCCTTGTTATTGATGTATAATGGAATACCCGTAAAATATCCCAATAACTCAATATCCCAATAACTAATTACTTAGTCACTTTTTTCTTGTTAGCGACTGTTTTACGTCTGCCTTTACGTGTACGGGCGTTCGTTTTAGTGCGTTGTCCGCGAACGGGCAAGCCTTTACGGTGGCGAAGACCACGATAACAAGCAATATCCATAAGGCGTTTGATGCTCAACTGTACTTCTGAGCGCAATTCGCCCTCAACTTTGTACTGGTCGTTCACAACCCCTGAAATTGCTTTGATGTTCTCGTCCGTCCAATCGATGACCTTAGTGTCTTCGCTAACACCTGCTTTTTCCAAGATAGCCGATGCCGTTGTTGCGCCAACGCCATAAATGTAAGTCAAGCCGATAACGCCGCGCTTGTTTTTTGGCAAATCAATACCTGCAATACGTGCCATGTTTCTATTTTAATTTTTAACCTTGACGTTGTTTG
>JAYSRS010000505.1:0-9876 GCA_043720935.1 Saprospiraceae bacterium | reverse complement strand
AAAAAACGCATTTAAAGGCGTTTTATCCACTTTTGTTGGCTCATGGGCGCAACAACTGATTTTGATTACCTTTGGTTTTTTAGGGTTCGCTTATTTTTTGATAACCCTTTGGGAGAGCGAACAAATCATCGTCAATACGGTTATTATGCTTGGCGCAGGTTTTGTCGGCCTACTGTTTCTGATATTTTTGAACCTCGAAGCCGTCGTCCCCATTTTCCGCAAAATCCGTTTCCTTTACCGTTTTCCACGTCTCATAAAAAGCGTCGGAATGTTGCGGCAATACACACGCCGCGAGTTGTTTGAAGCCCTGTTTTGGTCGTTTGTGCGCTACGTGATTTACAGTCTGCAATATTATTTTATGTTGCGTTTTTTCGGCATTGACGTACCACTTTTACGCGCCGCAAGCTGCATCGCCACTATTTATTTGTTGCAAACGAGCATCCCTTTGCCACCCGTAGTTGGTTTGTTAGCACGGGGCGAAGTGGCCTTAAAAATTTGGGGATTGTTCACCCACAACGATTTGAGTATATTAGCTGCCACATTCAGTTTGTGGGTAATAAATCTCATCATTCCAGCGTTTATCGGTTTGATATTTATTCTGAAAGCCAATTTTTTTCTCACTAAAAAACAGGAAAAAATCATTGATAACCAACACATTGCGCCTAAAAAGGACGTTAACAATGTATCTGAAAATGAAATTAGCAAAGCATCTCAAAATGAAACTAGCAACATCCATTAAAATCGCTCTCGCCGCCCTTAGCATCGGCGCAACAATGGCCTTTGTGTCCACCGCAACACCCCCTCAGTATTCGACGGCTTTTTTAGCAAATACCGCCGATTTTCCAACGCAAATGCCCGTTTCGACGTGTTCTGTCTTGAATGACGTGCCGTTTCAAACGGGCGAGGAATTGATTTACAAAATTTATTACAACCTCAATTTTGTTTGGATTCCCGCAGGTGAAGCCGTTTTTAAAGTCGAAGATGAAGGCAGTCGCTACCATTTTTCGGCAACGGGTGTGACATACGACAGCTACGAATGGTTTTATAAAGTTAGAGATTACTACCATACGTATGCTGACAAAGAAACCTTACTGCCCCAAACTTCGATTCGACACATCAAGGAAAACAAGTATAGCATCTACGATAAAGTAGAGTTTGACCAAAAAAATCGCAAAGCCTCCTACATACGTGGACAAACGGAAGACCGTGCGACATTGAACGGCAATTTGACGTTGTCGGATTGTATGCACGATGTGTTGAGCATTATCTACTATTGCCGCGCTTTGGATTACTCAAACGTGCAAAATGGGCAAGATTTTCCCGCAAAAATCATGTTAGACGAAGAGACATTCCCTTTGAAATACCGTTTTTTGGCGCGTGAAGAAAAGTCAATTCGCGGTTTGGGCAAGTTCAATGCCATGCGTTTTTCACCGCAATTGGTATCGGGCAATGTGTTTAAAGAAAATGCTCAAATGAAAATTTGGGCTTCCGATGATGCCAACAAAATCCCGTTGATGATTGAATCGCCCGTGGCGGTCGGTTCGGTGAAAATTGTCTTGAAATCTTGGAAAGGTTTGCGGTATGATTTGAGTTCAAAAAAATAGAGCGCATAACAAATTTACCAATTCATCGCATAATAACTTTCCAAAAGTTGCAACTTTTGGAAAGTTGTAGCCTAAAAAGACAATTTGTTATGCACTCAAAAAATAATTAAAAGGCTTATCAATCTGATGCGGGTTTGAAATCCACGTCAGATTAATAGCCATCGAAAATTTATGTGAAAATTCTTGCAAATCGCCTAATTCTTATCAGATAATCGTTAGATTTGTCCATAAAATAGAATAAAATGAGTCAAGTTGTATTAGAGTTTGCCAATAGAGAGGATTTAGCCTTACTTCTATCGTTCGCCAAAAGGTTGAATGCACACATTGTATCGGTCAAATCAAATGACACTTTTCAGCCTATCAACAAGAGTCGAGCGATGCTTCAACAAGCAGCTAATGACCCGCTTTTTCTCGCGGATATTGCAGAAATAACCAACGATTTCCAATACTCTGATAATGAATTGCTATGAAAAACATCAAAAAATGGCATATTTACCGTGCCAACCTCGACCCTGTTGTCGGTTCAGAACAAGGTAAATCTCGTCCCGTTTTGGTCATTAGCGAAAATGATATTAACGATTTACTTAATTGCATCAATATTTTACCCATCACTTCCAAACAGCCTCAACGCGTCATTTATCCAAATGAAGTGCTATTACCTATTGGAACAAGTGCTTTAACCAATGAATCCATTGTATTATGTCATCAAATTAGAACAATTGACAAACGGCGCCTTTCTGCTTCCTACGGAGATATAAATGACCCAATCTTACAAGAGGCTATTTTCAATGCGATTTGTTTTCAATTGGGTATGCCCAAATCGTGAAGAACTTTAAGAAATATAAGCAAAATTCAGTAGCCGAACATGAAATATTTTAAAATTTTACTCCTTATAGCGACCCCCTCAGTATTTTTGACTTCTTGCAGCAAAATGCTCATGAAAGCCAACGCTCGCAACACACCCACCAACTGCTTTGAAACGCTTTGGAAAACGGTGGATGAAAATTATGCTTTTTTTGACTATAAAAAAATTGATTGGCAAGCAGCCCACGCCAAATACCGTCCGCAAGTGACCGATTCGATGCACCAAGATTCGCTTTTTCGCGTCCTCGCGTCCATGTTGAGTGAGCTTCGGGATGGCCACGTCAATTTGTCAAGCGGTTTTGACCGTTCTAGAAATTGGTCGTGGAAAGACGATTTTAAGGACAACTATAACCCAAATTTCGTCTATCGCAACTACATGAAACGCGATTTTATGATGACAGGTGCGCTTTACAATCAGATGCTCGACGATTCTATTGGCTATATTCGTTATGCGTCTTTTAGCAATTCGATTGGCGAAAATGACTTAAATTTTGTCATGAAACGTTTTGAAAATGCCAAAGGCATCGTCATTGACGTTAGAGATAACGGCGGTGGTTCGATGTCCAATATCTTCAAAATCATGAGCCGTTTCGTAGAAGCCAAGACGCTTGTTGGTTATATTCAGTTCAAAAAAGGCAATAAACACGATGATTTTACCGAAAAACAGCCCCTTTTTGCAACACCGCGAAAAGGCAAACCTACTTTCACAAAGCCCGTTGTTATCCTTATCAATCGCGGTTGTTACTCCGCCACGACGCATTTTGCCGCTTATATGTCACTTTTACCCAATGTTACTTTAGTCGGCGACCGCGGCGGCGGCGGCGGCGGCATACCTATTTCCCGCGACTTGCCAAATGGTTGGCAATACCGTTTTTCAGCAACCATGCAGACCTTGCCTGACGGTACGCAAATCGAACACGGCATTGACCCAAAAGTGAGCATCGAAACGGGTGCAAAAGAAGAATTGGAAGGCAAAGATGCAATTATAGAAAAGGGGTTGGAGATGATTCGTTTAGAAGTGGAGAAACGGAAAAAAGTATAAAAAACAACGCGTAAAAAATGCTTGAAAGGTTAAATAAATGATTGATAGTAACGGGTAAATAATAACGTGGCGCAATTTCATTTCATAACTAATTGATTATCAATAGATATAAAATCAATTCGACCAACTTATTATTTACACGTTACATAATCGGTTATTTGACTTAAAAATCAGCTTTTTACTGAGGGGGTACAGTTCCAAAATTCTATCCGTATTTGACGGCATAAAGTCCATAATCGTAATAAAAAAAGCTGCCAATAAGCGTCAAGGCTTATCAGCAGCTTTCTTTTATTACGAACTGACGCTAGAGAATAAATAAAATATCAAATTCAACTTTCAAATAATTGATAATCAATATATTGCATCTTGAAATCTGATTGCTTCGTGCCTCGCAATGACTTCTGAAACAGCAATTTCCGCTTTGGGATTTTCACGGCGGCGTAGCTGCCAAATCTCGGTAATATCCAAGCACCCAACGACTTTTTACGCGGTGTAACCGCGAAACAGGCTGTTTTGCGGTTACACCGCGTAGAAAATTGAATTTAGAGCCTGTCGTTACCAAGATTTTGCAGCTACGCCGCAGCCCGAAGTTTCAAAGCGGAAATTGCTGCTTCTAAAATTTGAAATCTCTTTATCCAACCACGCTTTTGTCTCGCGCAAAGGCGTGTGCGTACATCAATGCCCCTGCAATAAGACCCAAATCTTTGAGCATATTGTTCATCGCCAATTGCGACATTTGGAGGTTGCTAAGTCCTGGCAAATGGAGCGTTAAGATGAAAATGAGCAACATTGCAGCGCACAACATAGCCGCTAATTTGTCATATTTACCTAAGACCACGCTGGTTGCGAAGGCTAATTGTGCAAGTCCTGTGAGGTAAATCCACATCGAACCGCCTGGCATAAAAGCGGGGACTAAGCCCGTCATTTTGTCCGCATTGGCGAGGTGCATGAATCCGAAAACGGTGAAGGGCAAAATGAACAACCATTTTCCCAAACTTGTAATGTTATTAATCATGATTGATGAAATTTGAATGTGAGATAAAATAAATGATTAAGTTGAGCTTATTCATTTTTGTCAAACAAAATTATATCAAAATTAACAACTTCCAAATTTTATTGTAAATAACAATTTATTTTCAGAATATTTTTTATTTAAAATAAACTAAAAACGGATTAACAGTCCTTTTCCTTAATTTATGCCTCAAATTTTTTGAAAACGGCATCAATTGCCGCCGCTAATTGATGGTCTTTCTCCGTTACAATATTTCCTGCATCATGTGTATTAAGTTGAATATCAACGGTATTCCACACGTTTGACCAGTTCGGATGATGCCCCAAACGCTCGGCGTGAAACGCGACTTCCGTCATAAAAGCCCACGCTTCAACGAAATTTTTGAAGCGAAACGTGCGCTGCAATTTATTGTCTTTTTCTATCCACATATTAAATTTTAGATTTATACCCCTCAGTATAAAACGCTTTTTTGACGTTTTTTACCTTGGAATTTACGTTATTTCTAATCAAACACGTTCAATAATCGTTGCCACGCCAAGCCCCGCGCCACCGCATAAAGCAATCAACGCCAATCGTTTATCGCGCCGTTCGAGTTCATCCAAAACTGTTCCGAGCAACATCGCGCCCGTTGCACCAAGCGGATGCCCTAGGGCGATTGCACCGCCGTTGACATTCAAAATCGTATCATCAACGCCCATATCACGCTGAAATTTTAAGACAACCGCCGCAAAAGCCTCATTGACTTCCCACAAATCAATGTCTTGAACGGTTAAATTGGCTTTTTTCAAGACCTTTTTTGCGGCAGCAATGTGGCCTAACAACATAATTGTCGGCTCACAACTCACCGTAGAAGTGGCCACGACCCTTGCGCGAGGCATCAGCCCCAAAGCCTTGCCTTTTTCCAAACTGCCCACCAAAACCGCCGCCGCACCATCCACCATGCCCGACGAATTGCCCGCCGTATGTAGGTGTCGGATGCGTTCTACTGAGGGGTATTTTTTTTGCGCCATTGCATCGAAACCCATGTCGCCGTCGGCTTGAAATGACGGCAACAAAGCCGCCAAACCGTCGCTTGTACAGTCGGGCCGCACGTGTTCGTCATACTCCAAAATGGGCAAACCAACCCAATCTTTTATCGGAACAAGGGATTTTTTGAAGTAATTGTTTTGTTGAGCGTGCGTGGCGCGGTGATGCGACTGCAAAGCATACGCGTCTAATTCTTCCCGCGAAAAACCTTCAATCGTCGCAATTAAGTCTGCCGCAACGCCCTGTGGTACGTAATTTATTTTGCCCACCACATCGGGGTCATATAATATTGGCCCATCATCCGTGTGCATCGGCACGCGGCTCATACTTTCAACGCCTCCTGCGACAATCATGTCCTCCAAACCCGACCGAATTTTCATCGCCGCCAAGTTAACGGCCTCCAAACCCGAGCAGCAAAAACGGTTGATTTGCATCCCACCAACGCTTTCGTGCCAATCGGCGAAGAGCAAAGCGGCCTTTCCAATGTTGCCGCCTTGGTCGTCCATCGGCGTAACACATCCAAAAATTCCATCATCTATCTGAGCCGTGTCAAGGTTATTGCGGCGTTGCAGCTCGCGCAAAGCATCAGTTAACAAGTCAATTGCACGTACTTCGTGGAGCTTTCCCGTCGGTTTTCCTTTGCCTCGCGGCGTTCGGACGGCATCGAAAATATAGGCGTCAGTCATTTTTAAAATCTTTTTATGCGTTGTGATTTTTATTGGACAAATTACGGCACTTCTACCCGATTTAAAATCTGATTGATAATATCTTCCGATGTAATATTTTCTGCTTCTGCTTCGTAGGTCAAGCCAATCCGATGCCGCAAGACATCGCCGCAGACTGACCGCACGTCTTCGGGAATCACGTAGCCGCGCCGTTTCAAAAAAGCCAAGGCTTTTGCTGCCGTCGCAAGCGCAATACTCGCCCGAGGGCTGCCGCCGTGGCTGATGAGATTTTGAAGATTTGGCAAACCATATTGCTGTGGCGAACGGGTAGCAAAAACGATGTCGAGAATATATTGCTCAATTTTTTCATCCATATATACTTTACTGACAACCTTTCGCGCTTGCAAAATTTCTTGAATAGAAACAACCGCCGATACTGAGGGGGTCTCGCCCGTGAGGTTACGGCGGATAATTTCGCGCTCGTCGGTCTTCGTCGGATAGCCAATTTTTACTTTCAACATAAAACGGTCAATCTGCGCTTCGGGCAAGGGATAGGTGCCTTCTTGCTCAATCGGGTTTTGGGTTGCCAAGACTAAAAAGGGTTCAGACAACGGAAAAGTCGTGTCGCCAATCGTCACTTGACGCTCTTGCATAGCTTCCAAAAGCGCGGATTGCACCTTCGCAGGGGCGCGATTGATTTCATCGGCTAAAACAAAATTGGCGAAAATGGGGCCTTTTTTGACCGAAAAATCGGCTTTCGCAGGGTTGTAAATCATCGTCCCCACGATGTCGGCGGGTAGCAAATCGGGCGTGAACTGAATGCGTGAAAATTTAGCGTCAATGGCCGCCGCTAATGTCTTGATGGCCAATGTTTTAGCAAGCCCGGGCATGCCTTCCAACAAGACGTGGCCGCGTGTCAAAAGGCCAATCATGAGCCGTTCAATCATGTGGTTTTGGCCGACAATCACCTTCGCCGTTTCAGCATTGAGGCGTTCGACAAATTGACTCGCTATGTAAATTTCGTGGTTGAGTGCTTCGATGTCAACGGAGTTTGTCATATTCGATTGATTGATTGTATCACGGACTTCAGTCCGTGGATTATTTAACAATTCACGGACTGAAGTCCGTGATACTTAAAAATGTTGCCAGCCTTGCGCTGTAATCGGATGAATATTGCCGCCTTTGGTGTGCAATTTTATCCCATCTTCGGCGGGTGTAATTTCGCCAGCGATGTAAATATCGGGCAAATATTTGATTTTATCCACGTCTTTTGGGTCAATTGTGAACAACAATTCATAGTCTTCGCCGCCACTCAACGCGCAAGTTGCGGGGTCGAGTTTGAATTTCAAGGCCAACATTTGCGCGTCGGGATGAATCGAAATGCCCGATTCTTCGATGAACGCTCCAACGCCCGATTGCCGACAAATATGGTGCAATTCCGAAGCCAAACCGTCCGAAATGTCCATCATCGCCGTCGGAAGGATGTTGTTTTTGGCCAACATCTCTATCACATCACGCCGTGCTTCGGGCTTCAAAAAACGGCCAATCGCGTATTTTTCTTCTTCCAAGTCGGGTTGTACTGAGGGGGCCTCCAAGTAAATGCGTTTTTCGCGTTCCAATATTTGTAAGCCCAAATAAGACGCGCCCAAATCACCTGAAATACAAACCAAATCACCCACTTTTGCCCCATTTCGATAAACCACCGACTCGCGTTCGGCTTGTCCAATTGCAGTAATACTGATGACAAAACCACGTGGTGAAGACGTGGTGTCACCGCCAACCAAATCCACTTTGTAGTGCTTGCAAGCGGCGTAAATCCCTGCATAAAATTCGTCCAAAGCTTCCACCGAAAAGCGGTTTGAGATAGCCAACGAGACGGTAATTTGCTTGGGCTGCGCGTTCATGGCGTAAATATCGGATAAATTTATAACGACAGCTTTGTAGCCCAAATGCTTCAAAGGCGTGTACATCAAGTCGAAATGTATGCCTTCGACAAGTAAATCGGTCGAAACGACGGTCAAAGACGAGCCATTGTCAATCACGGCGGCGTCGTCGCCGATGCTTTTCACGGTCGAACGGTTGACGGTCGGATTGTCTCTTGTCAGATGGTCAATCAAGCCAAATTCGCCGAGCGCGGCGATTTCTGTTCTTTTTTCAGTCATGTTTCTTTTATCAAAATTTTTCGCAAAAGTAGCCAAATAGAGGACAAAAACAAGTGCGTTTTGGTACTTCACGCCCAAAAATCGGCGAATTCTTTTTTCTCTGCGATGCCCATGCCGAAGAGCGCGAAGTCGTATTTTACGGGGTCGGCGGGGTCGAATTGTCTTAAATTATCGGTCAATTCAAGGACAGTTTGCCAATCCGTTTGTGGTCGCGTGAGCAAATCGAGGCGTCGGGCGTGCCGTTCAACGTGAACATCAAGCGGCATCAGCAGTTGCGACGGCTTGATGTTGCGCCAAATCCCGAAATCAACACCTTTGTCGTCTTGCCGCACCATCCATCGGAGGAACATACAGAGGCGTTTGCAGGTGCTTTTCGACAGAGGCGTTGCCACATGCTTACGGGTGCGATGCGGGACGTCGGGCAAGCCGAAAAAATCGTTGTGAAAACCAATCAGAGCTGTTGATACTGAGGGGGTACTTGATATTGGATTTTGGATGTGGAACTTCGGTGACTGATTTGCATCTGATACTGAGGGGTCTGTTTTTTTCGACACGTTATATATATGGTGTGAAAAATCAACTTTCTTATCGGGTTCAATATCACTAATATCGTTTCCAATATTCCCAATATCGTTTAAATGACGCGCAAAAGCCGTTTCTAGCGAGTCATTGTTTTGGTAAAATTGTTGTAAAAATTCAAGGAAATAGAGGGCGTCGGTGGGTTGAAAAGTGCGGTGTTTGAAGTTTTCAAACCGCTTTCTATCCGTCTCTTTATGATTTTTTATAAAGTCGTGTGGTGCGTTGTCCATGTACTCAAACAAGCGATTTGCGCTGTTTATGATGGTTTTTCGTTGTCCCCAAGCCAAAATAGCCGTCCAAAAGGCCGTAATTTCAATGTCTTGTGGCTTTGAAAAGCGGTGCGGAATTGAAATCGGGTCATCCGCAATGAAGTCGGGGCGATTGAAGCGTTCGACATATTCGTCGAGCGTCTGTTTCAAATTTTCATTAAACTTGACAGAGAAAGTAGTGGTCATACGGAAAGTTTTTTACCTTTGAGGCGTTATTACAAGCAGCGACAAGAAGGAAATCTGCGTTCTGTACGCAAAAATCAAACGTAAAAATATGACTGCAACGCTCACTTACACGCTTATTTTAGCAATTATTTTCGTTGTTAAAAAAGCACTCGACCACTCCGACAATCAGAATTTTAGGACATACCCCTAGTTGATTGTTAAAAAATATATCAGCCGTTGACAAGTAATTTGTCAACGGCTGATGTATTTTTAGGAAATTAAAAATTAAAAATTAAAAATTAAAAATTGCAAACAATTGATAATCAACACGTTGCAAAATGAAATTCAATATTTCAGGTTTTCAATTTCCGCGCTGCTTCCCCCTTTTAAGAGACTTTTCTTTTTAGGTAGCAAAAGGTAGCCACGGAGCTTGCTCCGTAAGGCATAAAGTAGTAAAAACACTTTAATTATCCGTGCTTTACGGAGCA
>JAYSRS010000504.1:0-3449 GCA_043720935.1 Saprospiraceae bacterium | reverse complement strand
TATATAAAACGCACCCCTCAGTATTTTACGCATTTTTACGTATTTTTTATCATCAAAAACAAAATAAATCATGTCGAAAAGAAAACTTAGTGCGCGACCCAAACAGTTAAAAATAGCCACGCCTAGACGACAAAAGCATAAACTAGACGAAGCAAAAGAAACGCGGCAATTTTTCGGTATTCTTACCGTAGCAACATTCCTGCTTGTTCTTTTTATGTATCTCATTTTTATGAAAACGGCGCGCTAAAAGGGACGCGACGTTAACGGCGCGCTACATACACGTATCTATATGTATAAAGATTATTTTAAAAAACGACTTGAAATTGACACAATAAGACGGCAGCGTGACCTATTTTTGCGGCGCAACTGAATAAAGCCTATAGAAGAATAGGGATAACCATAATTTCAAACATTTTATTCGTAATTTTTACTAAAAATTCATCTAACAATGGCAAAAGTAACCGTTATTGGTTCAGGCAATGTTGGCGCAACGTGCGCTAACGTCCTCGCTCACAAAGACATCGTGAAAGAAGTCGTTTTACTCGACATTCAAGGCAATATGGCCAAAGGCAAAGCCCTCGATACATGGCAACAAGCCCCAATTGATTCCTATTCGACGACCCTCACAGGCACCGACGACTACGAATTGACGGCTAATTCTGACATCGTGGTCATCACGGCGGGCATTCCGCGCAAACCCGGCATGACCCGCGATGATTTGGTCGCTACAAATGCTAAAATTGTAACGAGTGTTATTGAAAATATTAAAAAATACTCCCCCAATCCCATCATTATCGTCGTCTCTAACCCGCTTGACGTGATGACGTATGCCGCTTACAAAAAAGCTGGTTTAGACAAAACCCGCGTGATTGGTATGGCAGGTATTTTAGATACGGCGCGCTATCGGGCATTTTTGGCCACTGAATTGGGCGTTTCGCCGAAAGATATTCAAGCTATTTTGATGGGTGGACACGGCGACACGATGGTGCCGCTCCCGCGTTACACAACGGTTTCGGGTATCCCCGTTACGGAATTGATTGACGCCGACAAACTTGATGCGATTATTGCACGGACAAAAGACGGCGGCGGCGAACTCGTGCGGTTGATGGGAACATCGGCTTGGTATGCACCTGGCGCAGCAGCAGCTCAAATGGTTGAAGCGATTGTCAAAGACGAAAAACGTATTTTCCCTTGCTGCGCGTTCTTGGAAGGCGAATATGGCATCAATAACTTATGCGTTGGCGTACCTGCTAAATTGGGCAAAAATGGCATCGAGCAAATCATCGAATTGCAATTGAACGACGCTGAAAAAGCCTTGTTGGCGGAGTCTGCAAACGCCGTTAGAGAAATTGTGGATGCTTACGAAGCGATGAATCTTTAAGAATGATGAAAGATAAATTTTAGACCCCCTCAGTATTTTGGGGTTTTTCAAGGTAAATCCACCACTATTTCATCATTTTAATTGAAAAAATATCCACTAAACAGAATTTTAAGCCGTGCAATGTTTATCTTGCATGGCTTTCTTTTTTGTATCACGGACTTCAGTCCGTGAATCTTTAACACATTCACGGACTGAAGTCCGTGATACGAATAAAAATTATCATGCGAAAAATAGAAGACATCAAAAACATCCTTATCATCGGTTGCGGAACGCTTGGTTTACGCATCGGTTTGCGCTTCGCAATGGATGGATTCAACGTGCGGTTGTACGATTTGACCGATAAATCACTGTCTCGTGCCTTGACTTGGCAACGCTCAATTCTCGAAAAATTGGTCAAAAAAGGACTGCATACTGAGGGGGTCGAAACGGTCATGGAACGCCTCACAACGACGACCGACCGTGAAGAAGCTGTCCGCGATATTGACCTCGTGAGCGAATCGGTTTTTGAAGATATTGGCGTCAAAAAGTCATTGTACAGCGATTTCGCCTTACTCTTCGAAGAAAAAACCATCGTCACGACCAACACGTCCTACCTTTTACCTTCCATGTTTGCCGAAGAAACAGGCTGTCCCGAACGGTTTTGCGCCTTCCATTTTCACGACGTTTTCACGATGAATGTCGTCGATATTATGCCGCATCCGACAACTGCCGACTGGGTCGTTGACCTTCTAATGGCGATTGGTAAAAAGATACACCAAACGCCCGTTTTGATTCAAAAAGAAAATCAAGGTTATATTTTCAACCAAATGTTGATGGCGGTTGTTGGGTCAGCAATGGATTTGCGGATTCGAGATGTGGCGTCCGTTCAAGACATTGACCGCTCATGGATGGGCAATTTCAAAACAAATTCGGGGCCTTTCGGCATTCTCGACCAAATCGGCTTGGACACAGCTTGGAAAGTGTCGAAAAATGCAAAGGACGCGCGGAGTCAACGCTCTTTAGCCTTTTTGCAGACGTATTTGGATGAAGGAAAATTGGGTTTCAAATCGGGCGAAGGGTTTTATAAATATCCCAATCCTGAATATTTGAACAAAGGCTTTTTGGAAAATGAATAGCTTGCATTGCATGATGGCCCACTGATTAAACAGATACGACTGATTTACACTGATTTTTCTTATGATTTCCTAGAAAAAATCAGTGTAAATCAGTCGTATCTGTTTAATCAGTGGGCCATGTATAGTGGTATGATTGTAATCAACATTTTTAGTATAAATCATTTAAAATCAAAGATTTAACATCAGTTTTAGACAATGAAAAAAACAGTTTTACGGGTGTTGTTCGGCTTGCTCGTCGTACTAATCGGCGGCTTAGTGGGCCTCAATTATTTGATATTAGCCGAAGCACCGCCTTCATTTATCATCGAACCGACAGCAGGTTTAAAGAAAGAAACGGAAGCCGTAACGGTCGTTGAGCCAACATTTAGTTTCATCTCAAAAATGGACACGTCGGACACGCCAAATACGAAGGTTTTTGTAGAATTAGGCAGCGAAAAGACGTTTATTGAAGAGCAAACTGCAGCTTTTGGCATCGTCGAAAAAAGTCAATTCGACAATATGAAAATCCCTAAAACAGCCAAAATCGCTTGTAAAGGCTTTTGGGCAGGCTTGGAAACGGTGTTTATTGTCGAAGACAATGGCAGTTTTTGGGTTATCAAAAAAAGATTAACGGACGAAAGTTCAACAACCGATGAACCGTTTGAAGTGGTGAAAACGATTAAATACTAAATGAGATATGAAGTATGAGATATGAGATATGAGGTATGAGATATGAGATATGAGGTATGAGATATGAGGTATGAGATATGAGATATGAGATATGAGATATGAGGTATGAGATATGAGATATGAGATATGAGATATGAGGTATGAGGTATGAGGTATGAGATATAAGATACCTCATATCTTATATCTTATGCGAATTAAGAGTTGAAACACGCCAAATCCGTTAGGATTTGTACATTTATAGATAAAATGATAAGCGGAGTACCTCGAATCCAGAGGATTCGCAC